>JAIWOJ010000415.1 GCA_020216965.1 Prosthecobacter sp. | reverse complement strand
GCGGTCGCGGCCACCACGGCACCCGGCTGTGCGCTTGATCTGCGTCCTACTTCCAATCTTTCTTCGACGTCGGCCACCAGCGTCACTTACCATCGTGAGATCGCCCGCATCATGCAGGCGAGCTGCCTAGAATGCCACCGCGAGGGCGGGGTGAGCCCCTTTAGCCTCCAAAGCTATGAGGACGTCCTTGAGCACGCGGGCATGATCCGCAAGCAGGTCCAGCGAGGAGCCATGCCGCCTTGGTTTGCCGCTGCCCCTGCCCAGGGCACGGAGAGCCCTTGGGCCAATGACTGCTCTCTTTCCGCCCAGGATAAGGCCGACCTACTGGCTTGGTTGGACAGCCCCGATCGTCCCCTGGGAAATCCCGCTGATGCTCCTGTGCCGCTGAGCTTTCCTACCGAATGGGCGCTGGGGGAGCCCGATGCGATCTTCCAGTTGTCAGAACCCATCAGCATCAAGGCCGAGGGCACCATGCCGTATCAATTTGCCACCGTGGCCACCAGCTTCAGTGAAGATCGCTGGGTCAATGGCTATGAAATCCGCCCCACGGATGCCTCCGTCGTCCACCACGTCATCGTCAACGTCCATGAAAAAGGCAGCCGCGTCCGCGACCGTGGTGAGGGGGCGGGGGGCTACTGGGCTGCCTATGTGCCAGGAAACACACACCATCGTTGGCCGGAGGGCTTTGCCAAAAAGCTGCCTGCAGGGGCTACCATCAGCTTTCAGATCCACTACACCCCGAATGGACGCAAAACGCAGGACCAACTGCGCATCGGCCTGCATTTTGCCAGTTCGGCACCGCGCTACATCGTTCATACCGCCTCCGTATCTCATCTGCGTCTGAGCATTCCGCCTGGTGCCTCACACCATGTCGAGGTCAAAGAGCAGCCCGTGCCGATGGACATGCACGTCCTCGCCTACATGGCCCACATGCATGTGCGTGGAAAGGCCTTCAAATACGAGGCCACCTTGCCCGATGGCAGCCACCAGGTGCTGCTAGACATCCCACGGTATGACTTCAATTGGCAGCTCCGCTACGACCTGGCCACCCCCAAGCTCTTGCCACGTGGTAGCAAGGTGAAAATCACCGCCGTCTATGACAATAGCGCGGGGAATCCAGCCAACCCTGACCCTACCAAAACCGTCCGCTGGGGGCCGCAGACGCATGATGAAATGATGATCGGCTATGTGGAATACTTCACCCCCAATCTCCGCGATGTGGCTGCCCGCTGATCATCCCCGCGTGACCTTCACCACCCGTCCCCTGGCGATGCTGAAATTCAGCCGCTCTGTACAGAAGTCCATCGTCACTGGCAGAGATTGCTCATCGCGCTCCGTCACCCGGAACGGCAACCCCATCGCCCGTGCCCTGGCCGCAGCCTGAGCTTCCGTCAACCCCACCCAGCCCATCGTCCCTGCTGTGTGTTGAGTACTGGGGCTTTTCAGCGGGGGCGGGCATGGAGGCAGATACTGCGGCGGCTGCACCATCCCTGGCCCCACACAGCCAGCCACCAGCGGAAGGGAAAAGCAAGATCCTATTAGAAATCGCATCACAGCCTTCCTGTAGGCGGTAAATCAGGAGCGTCAAAGCCGCATTCCATAGCTCTCCGCCATGAGGGCATGTTTCTCCGGGTCGGCTTTTTGTTCCATCCCCAAGTCATAATCGCAGCATTACAGGTAACAGCCTGACTACTGGTAGGCAGCCCGTGCATCGTTTGCGTCAGATGGACTATCGTTTGCTTCTTGCTGCCTGCCTTCTGGCTTCATCCCCACTCCGCGCCGACTTCAAAGCAGGCACGGCGTTGATTGACATCACCCCACCTAAGCTACCCGTGCTAGTGAATGGTAGCATGCTCAGTCGGTATGTGGATAAAATCAATACCCGCATCCATGCGCGTGCGATCGTGGTCGGCGATGGCAAGGAGACGGCAGCCATCGTCGTGGTGGATAGCTGCATGATGGGGCGTGTGCTGCTGGATGAGGTGAAGGCAGTGGCTGAAAAAAAGACCGGGATCCGCCAGGATCGGATGCTGATTTCAGCGACTCATGCGCACTCAGCGCCCTCCTCCATGGCCTGCCTGGGCACGGAGGCAGACCCTGACTATGTGCCTTTCCTGAAAGACAAGCTCGTGGAGGCGATCGTCACGGCCCAGGCCGCGATGATGCCCGCGAGGGTTGGCTTTGCCAAAGCAGATGCCGCCGAGTTCACTGCCCTGCGCCAATGGATTCGGCGGCCTGACAGGCTGGCGGAGGATCCTTTTGGCAATCTCAGCGTGCGGGCAAACATGCACGCAGGCCGCAACTGGGATGACGTGACCGGTGAAGCCGGCCCTGAGGATCCTGAGCTGTCCTTGATTGCCTTTCAAACGCACCAAGGTCAGCCGCTGGCAGTGTTGGCGAATTTTTCTATGCATTACTTTGGGGACAAAGACATCAGTGCTGACTACTTTGGCCTCTTCTCTGAGGGATTGAAGCAACGGATCGATCCGCAGGGGATCCTGCTTGGCATCATGTCCCACGGGTGCAGTGGCGACATCTATCGGGTGGACTATAAGGTACCGGAAAAAGATCGCCCCAAACCTACCCTTGAGGAATACACGCAGGGGCTGCTCGACATCGCCGTAAAGGCCCACGGCAGCATCCAATATCGGGACGATGTGGACATTGCTATGGCAGAGAAGCGCATGACGCTGAAATACCGCGTGCCAGACAAGCAGCGCCTTGAGTGGGCTCAGCGCATCGTCTCTGAGATGGGAGACCGCCCCGCCAAAACCCCTACCGAGGTCTATGCGCGGGAGCAGATCATCCTCCATGAGCGCCAGCAGACAGAGATCGTCGTGCAGGCATTGCGGATCGGAGACATCGGCATCGCCACCACGCCCAACGAGACCTACGCCATCACAGGGCTGAAAATCAAAGCGGCCAGCCCGCTGCCGCACACCATGGTCATTGAGTTGGCCAATGGCGGGGATGGATACATCCCGCCGCCAGAAATGCATGCCTGGGGTGGCTACAATACCTGGGCAGCCCGCAGCGCTGGTCTCGAGGTCATGGCTGAGCCGAAAATCGCCCAGGCCGCGATCGGTCTGCTAGAGACCGTGGCAGGTGCACCTAGGCGGCCCTATGGATTGAGCGCTGGGCCCGCGAGCAAAGCCCTCGCAGCGCTGAAACCAACGCTCTGGTGGCGATTGAACGAGTTCAGCGGCCCGCTGGCGCTAGATGAAAGTGGGCATCACCGCCATGGCACCTATGAGGGTGGCATTGCCTATTACCTAGACGGGCCGCATTCCAGCGCGTTTTGTGACGGGCAGGTCAACCGCGCCCCGCACTTTGTGGGCGGCAGGCTGTGCCAGGCGCTGACGGGGCTGGGCAGTAGCTACACTGTCTCCACCTGGATTTGGAATGGGATGCC
>JAIWOJ010000414.1 GCA_020216965.1 Prosthecobacter sp. | reverse complement strand
AGGGAAATGAACGATGTACTTCTCCTTGTTGCAGGGCCAGGCCACATCCTTCTGCCCCTTCTTGAGAGGTGCGCCGACGGTGTGCATGCAGGGCACGACGCGCTTTTTCCCCTCGTCTATGATTTTGAAAACGGGTTTCCCGATGCGGGCCATGATGCGCATGTTCACCACCACATACGGGGAGTCTGTCAGTTGCACGCCGATCTGGGAGATTGGCGACTTCAGGGGGCCCATGCTGAAGGGCAGCACATACATCGTGCGCCCAGCCATGCAGCCATGGAATAACCCACGCAGCTTCTTCTTCATCTCAAAGGGGTCCATCCAGTTGTTGGTGGGCCCGGCACCGTCTTTGGAATAGGAGCAAATGAAGGTGCGCTCCTCCACACGCGCCACATCGCTGGGGTCTGACTTGGCATAGTAACAGCCAGGCCACTGTTTTTGGTTCTGTTTGATGAAGGTGCCTCCGGCCACCATTTCCTCACAAAGCCGATCATACTCCGCCTTGGAGCCGTCCACCCAGTGGATGCGGTCAGGCTTGCATAAGGCTGCCATTTTCTTCACCCATTTGATGAGGTGTGGGTTTTTGGTCAGCGGTTTGGAGGTATCAGTCTTGGTGCTCATGGCAGTGGGGGGAGATGGATGCGCCCTTGATGATGGCACATCAAATCAGGAATGCTCACCAGTTTTAGCGGCTTCCTGGGTGGTTCTTGGTGGGGGGACGAGAAGCCGTTGGCGGGCTTCTTTGCCTCAGTCTTGGTTTTCCAGGGCAGGGCAGCCACAGGGGAAATCCCCGCTGCTGCCGCCTTGCCCTCTGAACTCCCTTACGAAGCCATCTCCATCATGCGCTTTTTCTTCACGACCTTCTCCACATCGGCGGCCACCACCTTGTATTCGGGGCACATCGTGTCGCCATCGCAACCGGGGCCGGTGACGTTGTTCACCATGGCTTCGGGGAAGTGGAAGGTGGTGTAGAGGATGCCGGGCTTCACTTCATCGGTGACGCGGGCTTCCAGCTCCACCTCGCCACGGGCGCTGAAGAGGCGGACGCGGTCGCCGCTGCGGATGGATTTGCGCTGGGCATCGGCGGGATTGATGGAGAGGTAGTCCTGCACGACGATTTCACTGTTGCCGGTGCGGCGTGTCATGGTGCCGCAGTTGTAGTGCTCCAAAATGCGACCGGTGGTGAGGATGAAGGGGAACCGCTCGCCATTCGTGCGCAGCTCGGTGGACTCCTTCCAGTCGAAGTAATGGAAGTGGCCTTTCCCACGCGCGAACTGCTCCTGGTGCATGATCTGCGTGTCGATGCCGCCTTCTTTGATGGGCCATTGCAGCCCTTGTTCACCTAGATTTTCCCAGGTGGCACCTCTGAAGAAGGGCACGATCTGCGCGATCTCAGCAAGGACGCCATCGGGCGTGTAGTCGGCCTGAGGGAAGCCAAAGCGCTGCATGATCTCGCACATGATCTGGCCGTCGGGCTTGGTGCCTTCGAGCGGCTTGACGGCGGCGTTCACGCGTTGCACGCGGCGCTCGGCATTGGTGAAGGTGCCGCTTTTTTCGAGGAAGGAGGACGCGGGAAGGATGACGTGCGCATACTTCGCGGTCTCGGTCATGAAAATCTCCTGCACGACGAGGAACTCCAGGCTTTCCATGGCGTGACGCACATGATGCGCATCAGGATCGGTCTGTACGACATCTTCGCCCATGAGCCAGAGCGCCTTCAATTTGCCTTCGATGGCGGCATCAAACATCTGCGGGATCTTCCAGCCGGGTTCGGTGGGGGCGGGCGTGCCGTAGAAGTCGGTGTAGCGCTTCTGCACGTCGGGGTCGTTCATCTCAAAGTAGCCCGCGCCTTGATGCGGCTGGCAGCCCATGTCAGCGGCACCTTGCACGTTGTTTTGGCCACGCAGCGGGTTCACGCCGACGCCGGGACGGCCGATGTTGCCGGTCATCATGGCGATGTTGGAGATGAGCATGACGGTCTTCGCGCCCTGCTCGTGCTCGGTGACGCCGAGACCGTGGAAGCTCATCGCAGCTTCGGCGCTGGCGTATTCGATGGCGGCAGCGCGGACGGTTTCGACGGCCACGCCAGTGATTTTGGCGAGTTCGTCCAA
Organism: Prosthecobacter sp.; assembly: GCA_020216965.1. Lineage (GTDB taxonomy): Bacteria > Verrucomicrobiota > Verrucomicrobiia > Verrucomicrobiales > Verrucomicrobiaceae > Prosthecobacter. The sequence continues at coordinate 1,304 of JAIWOJ010000414.1, read as the reverse complement.
ATCGAGTGCCTTGAGGCCATTTTCGAACTCCTCCCAGTTCTCGCAGCGCTTGCGCACGAACTCGGTTTTCACCAAACCGGCATCGAGGATGCAGCGGGCGAACATGTTGAGCAAAGCGACATTCGTGCCGGGGCGGAGTTGCAGGTGATGCTTCGCATACGGCACGAGCTCGATCTTGCGCGGGTCGATCACGATCAGCGGCGTGCCTTTCATGACCTGCTGCTTCAAGCGTGCGCCGGTGACCGGGTGGCCCTCGGTGGGATTCGCGCCGATGACCATGATGCAGCGGGTGTGCTCGATGTCCTCGTAGCTGTTCGTGGCTGCGCCGGTGCCAAAGGACTTCTGCATGCCCCAGGCGGTCGGCGAATGGCAGACGCGGGCGCAGCAGTCGATGTTGTTCGTGCCCATCACATGGCGGATGAACTTCTGCATGAGGTAATTTTCCTCGTTCGTGCAGCGGGCGGAGGAGATGCCGGCCACCGCATTGCCACCGTGCTCATTTTTGATGCGGGTTAGGTTCGCCACGATGTGGTCGTAGGCCTCGTCCCAAGTGCTTTCTTTGAAGCTACCATCGCTCTGGCGAATGAGCGGCTTCCGCAGGCGGTCCTTGTGGTTGTAGAACTTGAAAGCAAAGCGGCCCTTGAGGCAGGTGTGCGCATGATTCACCTCCGCATCGACGGGTGCCTGGATGCTCAGCACCTCGTTGCCCTTCGTGGCGACGTTCAGATTGCAACCGACACCGCAGTAGGTGCACACGGTGCGCGTCTTCTTCGTGGCTTCGATGGATTTGGAGAAGAACACATCGCTGATGGCCGAGGTCGGGCAGGCCTGCGCACAGGCACCGCAGGAAACGCACTCCGAGTCCGCGAAGGATTGGTCGAGTCCCTTGATGATCTTCGCGTTGAAGCCGCGACCATGCATCGAGAGCACATGCTGCCCTTGGATCTCATCGCAGGCACGCACGCAGCGGGAGCAGTTGATGCACTTCGACAGCTCGCTGGTCATGTAGGGATGCGAGCGGTCCTTCGCGCGGTCGAGATGGTTCGCGCCCGCCGGATAACGCACGCCGCGGATGCCCACTTTCGCCGCCACCGTCTGCAATTCGCAGTTTCCGCTCACCTCGCAGGTCAGGCAGTCCAGCGGATGGTCTGTGAGCACCAGCTCAACGATGTTTTTGCGCAAGCGACGCACTTTTTGGCTCTCGGTGAAAATGTGCATGCCCGGCGCAATCGGCGTGTGGCAGCTCGCCACCACGCGGCGAGGTCCATCGGCCTGCAAAGCCACCTCCACGCTGCAAACACGGC
>JAIWOJ010000413.1 GCA_020216965.1 Prosthecobacter sp. | reverse complement strand
ACATTCCTCAACGATCGCGACTGCGCTTGTGATTTTCATCGGTAGCACCACCGCTTTCTTGGGCACCCTGGTTCACCGCACCTGCGCTGATGCCAAGACTTCACTGGCGTATGCTGCCCAGACGCAGCTTGGCCTCATCTTTGTCGAGATCGGTCTAGGCTGGACGACGTTCGCTATTATCCATCTTATCAGCCACGCTATGCTGCGCACTCTCCAGTTTCTACGTTCCCCCTCTATGCTGCGCGACTACAACCGGATACACTCCGCCGCTGGTGGTGACATGGATCCCACTGGGGAGCACTACGAATCCATCTTGCCCAAAAAAATCCAGCTCTGGTTATATCGTGTGGCCATGGCGCGCGGGTTTTATGACCCCATCGTGGACCGCTTTATCATCGCCCCAGCGGTCAGCACTGCGCGCTTCCTGGGGCTTTTTGAGCCAGGCAACACTAAGTCCTGATCTGCTTCATTGTTTATGAACTTTCTTTCTCTACCCTACATCAGCCTTGGGCTGGGAGCTTTACTGCTCGGGGCACTCTTCTGCTTGAAATCTACGAAACCGCGCCTGGCGGCTGTTGCCGGGGCGACGGTCTCGCTGGCCTTTTTTTTTCTGGCTGCGTTTGACTCGTCTAATGCCTGTCAAACCAAGCTATTCGACCCCTGGATGCCCTGCTTTGAAGCGGATGCACTGGATGCTGTGCCGATGGCATTTTTTGCTGCGCTGACGTTGGCTGTTCTGATCCTCGCTCCAAAGCGAGACGCCTGGGGCAGATCGCTCGCAGGTATCTTGCTCTTGGTTGCGGCGACTCAGACGACTTATGCCGCTGAAAACCTCGCCGTGCTGGCTGCTGGCTGGTGGCTCACTAGCCTGCCCTTTGCACTAAGGATGTTTGGTGATGACCGAAGCCGAAAGATAACGCTGGGCGCTCTCATGGCAGCGAGTCTGGCACTGACGGCGGGGATCATCTCACTACATCACACGGAGATTGCAGAAATCTCCCACGCCAGCAGGCTATCCTTTGGCCTGATGATTCTAGCCATTTTTCTGCGGAAGGGTCTGTTCCCCATCCATGGATGGCTGATTCACTCATTTGAACACGGGCCTCTGCTGCCGCTAGCCCTGCTTTTCAATGGCCACCTGGGCGCACTGCTGGCAGCCCGCAGTGAGACAGCCGCACTTACCCTGGCGGAGAAGGATGTGCTCGTGCTTTTGAGCATCGCAGCTATCCTTACAGCTCTTGTCACAAGTCTCAGGGGTTTTGCTGAAAAGAAGCCCCGTCGGTTGCTAGGTCTTCTTTGTCTCTCACAGTCCAGCTTCATCCTTGCCGGTGTCTCGACGGCCTCTGTGGAGGGGATTACCGGGGCTTTGGTCCATTGGCTCGTGGTTGCTGCGGCCTCGACGGGCCTCATCGCCATCGTGCGCGTGCTGGAGGTACGTGTCTCTGGAACAGCAGCCCCAACCGCCTACTTGGGCCTAGCCATCAAGGCACCCAGACTTGCCACTTTTTTCTTGGTTTGCGGGCTTGCGCTGATTGGTCTGCCAGGGACGCTAGGCTACTGCGCTGAAGATCTGATTTTTCACGGTGCCTTGGATAAGCATACCTGGATTGGCATCGCGCTGCCCATCGCGACAGCTTTTAATGCGATCAACCTTCTGCGCATCTTTAACATTCTCTTCCTGGGTGTCCTGCCCAAACATGTGATCGACATCCCAGATGCCCTGCCACGCGAACGCTGGCCACTAGCAGCCATGGTGGTGTTCCTCATCGCCGGGGGTATTTTCCCTGCCAAAGTGCTGCAATGGCGAGAGATAGCAGCCCATCAGATCGCTGCTGGCATGGGCGTAGGTAAATCTGCGCATGAGCCGCCGCAGAGTCACTAGAAGAGGACATGGCGGCCTCAGGCCAGCAATTCCTTGACGACGGAGCATTCATTGACGCCCGTCAGTCTGAAATCCAGCCCGGCATAGCGGTAAGTAAAGCGCTCGTGATCAAAACCGAGTAGGTGCAGGAGGGTGGCGTGCAAGTCATGCACATGGACTTTTTTCTCAACAGCGGCAAAGCCAAACTCATCGGTAGCACCATGGATGTAACCCCCTTTGACACCCCCACCGGCGAGCCAGTAGGTAAAGCCATAATGATTGTGGTCACGACCGCGCTGCTTACCTGCATTTGCGCCTGGTGTGGGTAGCTCGACCGCAGGCGTGCGGCCAAATTCTCCACCCCAGATCATGAGGGTGTCATCGAAGAGTCCACGCTGCTTCATATCTCCCATGAAGGCCGCGATGGCTTGATCCACATCCTTGGCCAGCCGGGCATGATCTAGGATCTCGTCGTGGCTGTCCCAGGGCTGCCCTGCCCCCGTCCATAGTTGGATGAATCTCACACCCCTCTCCAGTAAGCGGCGTGCGATGAGGGTCTGACGCCCGAAATCATTTTCACCATAGGCTTTGCGGACAGATTCCGGTTCTTTGCTAATGTCAAAGGCATCGCTGGCCTCCATCTGCATGCGATAAGCTAGCTCAAAGCTCTGGATGCGTGCGTCAAGCTGCTGGTCATTTTGGCGCTGCTTGAGGTGCTCTTCATTGAGGGCGTAGAGCAGGTCTAGCTGGCGGCGCTGTTGCTTGAGGTCCAGGGAGCCATTTTTGATAAACTCCACCAGCTTATCTACATCGGTGTTCTCAGTATTGATGTAGGTGCCCTGATAGATGCTGGGGAGGAAGGCTGATTGCCAATTTTTCGTGCGCCGCGTCGGCATCCCTTTCGGACACATGGAGATGTATCCTGGCAGGTTTTCATTCTCAGAGCCCAGGCCGTAGGTTATCCAGGAGCCCATGCTGGGCCGGTGTAGGCGGCCATCACCACAGTTCATGAGACCGAGAGAGGGCTCATGGTTTGGCACGTCGGCATACATGGAGCGGATGACGCAGAGGTCATCTGCATAGGCAGCGGTTTTTGCGAATAGTTCACTGACCTCAAGCCCTGACTGGCCGTATTTTTGGAAGGCGAATGGTGACTTTAGCCCCGCGCCGGTGGGGCGTTCCGTTTTGAGCAAACTGGGGAGGGCTTTGCCATCATATTTTGTGAGTTGGGGCTTCGGATCAAACGTGTCCACCTGGGATGGGCCGCCATTCATGAAGAAATGGATCACCCTTCTGGCTTTGGGTTCATGATGCGGCTTGCGGACGGCGAAAGGACTGGTGCCATCTACCCCTGCGGCATGGGCATCTCTCGACGTGAGCATTTCACCAAAAGCCATCGCTCCCATGCCCATGCCGACACGGCTGAGCAGTTGACGACGGGTCAAGAAGCGGTGTTCAAAGTTCAGCGGATGGTAGGACATGGGGGGTAAAAAACGTACGTCAGGCAACTGCGGGAGATTGCAAGATTAGCGGGGTGCAGGGGAGGCTTTCTGAATCAGCGGCGCT
>JAIWOJ010000412.1 GCA_020216965.1 Prosthecobacter sp. | reverse complement strand
GATGAAAAGGGTGCAAAGATGGTGCAAATGGCCACGCTTTTCATTGAGGATGAGCAGGCTATGAAAAACGTCGTCGGCTACATTCTGACCTTGAATCCAGCGCCAGCAAAGGAGGCCACTTCGAGCAACGGCGGCACGCTCTTTCAGCCAGGTAGCTCCAGCCGCTAAGCTGATCCAGAGGGCCGGGTTGCGCTTGCAAGCAGCCCCAAGCTCCTTCAAACAAACCGCTATGACTTCATCTGCCGGACTGCCTGTAGCAAATATTTCCTGCTACCTTTTTGCCCAACTTTCTGGGCTGAAAGAGCTGCGCCAGCATTTGCTGGCTTTTTGTAACGAGCGCGCTCTGAAAGGCACTATCCTGCTGAGCACGGAAGGCGTCAATTTTTTCATCGCGGGTCCCAAGCAGTCTGTGGATGAGCTTGTGGATGAGCTGCGCAAAGTTCCTGGCCTGGAAGCCCTGGCTCCGAAATACAGCTACAATGAAAAGCAGCCTTTCAATCGGATGCTGGTTCGCATCAAAAAGGAAATCATCGCTTTTGGGGTAGAGGGCATCGAGCCTGCTCGCTACACCTCACCTAGAATCAAGCCGGTGGAACTCAAGCGCTGGCTAGATGAAGGGCGGCCCATCGTGCTCTTGGACACGCGTAACGATTATGAGGTAAAGCTAGGAACCTTCAAAAATGCCACTGTGATTGGCTTGGATCATTTTCGGAACTTTCCAGAGGCAGTGCGCCGCCTGCCTGAGGATCTCAAAAAACAACCCGTCGTCAGTTTCTGCACCGGAGGCATTCGCTGTGAGAAAGCAGCACCCTTTTTGGAGATGGTAGGCTTTGAGCAGGTCTGGCAGCTTGATGGCGGTATCCTCAAGTACTTTGAGGAAGTAGGTGGCGATCACTGGGAGGGCGAATGCTTCGTGTTTGACCAGCGTGTCGGCGTGGACCCTGCCCTGCGAGAGACAGAGTCGGACCAGTGCTTCGTCTGCCAGACCCCACTGACAGCAGAAGAGCAGCAGGATCCGCGCTTTCAGAAAGGGATCTCATGCCCTTACTGCCATCAGAGCAGTGAGGAAAAGCAACGTGAAGCCCTGGCAAAGCGGCAGCAGGCGCTGCAAAGAGTAGCCACCCCATTGCCAGGGAGTGTGCCCTACGACAACTATCGCCCCATCTCCATCCCTGAGCGCTGCGATACCATGGCGGCGCTTGATGCACTCGCAGCCCTTTTCCCCCACACGGCACGCACGGAATGGCTCATGCTCTTCCAGGCAGAGCGCCTCGTGGATGACCAAAGGCAGCCCGTCACTGCCGACAGCATTTTGCGGGCAGGTCAGCGCATCTATCAAAAAATGCCCGGCATCACCGAGCCACCTGTGAACGCCAACATCCGCTTACTGCATGAAGACGAGGCCATCCTCGTGCTCGAAAAGCCCGCCCCTCTGCCCATGCACCCCTGCGGGCGCTTTAATCGCAACACCCTCCAACATCTTATCCACCTCGCCTACGCCCCCCAGAAGCCCCGCCCCTGCCATCGGCTAGATGCCAACACCAGTGGCCTTGTCGTTTTAGCCCGCACCCGGCACTTTGCCCGTCTGGTGCAGGCGCAGTTTGCCCAGGGCCAAGTAGAAAAAACATACCTTGCTCGTGTCAATGGACACCCCACCTGGGATAATATCGTCTGTGAACTCCCGATCCGCAGTGAGGCCGGTGATCTCGGCGCACGCGATGTGGATGAGCAGCAGGGCGATGACGCACGCACCGAATTTCGGGTGCTGGCCAGAGACGCGGACAATACCGCGCTGGTCGAAGCACGCCCCATCACCGGCCGCACCAACCAGATTCGCGTCCACCTCTGGCAGCTCAGTCATGCCATCCTTGGGGATCCCACTTACCTGCCCGGCGGCGGCATCGGGGATACCCAGACCCTGCCCCCGGATGCCCCGCCTATGTGCCTGCACGCCACGCGCCTCCGCTTTACCCACCCGCTAACGGGGCAAATCATGACCTTCGAATCCAGCCCGCCCTTTCACAGACAGGCTCAGTAAAGGCGACCTGCAATAATATCGCTACCCCAGCGTTTCGCCCATTCCCATGAAGCGCTCTTTCACGATTCTCCTCCTATCAGCTCTCGCTTTCACCGCCTTCGCTGGTGCAGATTCTCCAGCTCCCAAGCGGCTCCTCATTCTTGGGGACTCCATCTCCATCGGCTACACCCCCATCGTCCAAAAAATGCTCTTGGGGGAAATGGCCGTACTGCGCCCCATGCGAGGTGAGCGCCCTGAAAACTGCAGCGGCACGACCTTTGGCCTGCCCAACATCGAACGCTGGCTGCAAATCGACGGTGGCAAATGGGATGTCATCCACTTCAACTGGGGGCTCCACGATCTCAAACACATGAAAGCGGATGGCAAAACGGCCTCAGACTCCGCAGAAGACCCACCCCAGGTCACCGTAGAGGTCTATGAAAAACAACTCCGCGAAATCGTCGCAAAACTCAAGACCAGCGGAGCCAAGCTCATCTTCGCGACCACCACGCCCGTGCCTGACGAGCCCATGAAAGTCTATCGCAGCAATGCCGACGTCATCCGCTACAATGAAGCCGCTCTGCGCGTGATGAAGGAAAATGACGTGATCGTGAATGACCTCTACAGCCTCGTGCGCCCCCGCATGAAGGAGCTACAAATCCAGCCTGCCAACGTCCACTTCACCCCGGCTGGCTCAGAAGTCCTAGCCACTGCCGTCGTCAAAGCCGTGCGGACGGCACTGGGCCGGTGACCCAGCCCGCCCGTCTGAAATTTTCCTGCAAGCCAAGCAGAATGTCTTCGTTCTTGCGGACGAATCTCCCCTCTCCCCATGTCTCTTCATTCTGACCTCTCTCGCCGCGTCTTTGTGACCAAAGCCGCCCAATCCTTCCTTGGCGTCTCCGCCCTTAGCCAGTTGGGCATCCAGCGCAGCATCGCTGCACCTGGAGAAAACACCAGCCCGCTCAAACAGGTGCCCACCGCGCGCAACGTCATTTACCTGTATATGACAGGAGGCATGAGCCACCTCGACACCTGGGATCCGAAACCCGAAAACAAAGATGTCATGGGCTTGACCAAAACTATCCGCACTAATGTGGATGGCATCCGTCTCAGTGAAAACCTGCCCCTCATGGCACGCCAGGCCGATAAGATCGCCATCCTACGCAGCATGGTCTCCACCCAGGGTGCCCACGAGCAGGGACAGTACTACCAGCACACCAGCTACACCCTGCGCAGCAGCATCAAGCACCCCTCCATGGGAGCTTGGCTCGAAAAATTCCAGGGCCGTGGGAACCCAACCCTGCCAGGCAGCGTCATGATCGGCAATGACAGCCGCCATCCAGGCGCAGGCTTCTTTGAGGCCAAGTTCTCCCCCCTCATGATCAATGCCCCGGAAAATGGCATCTCCAACGTCCG
>JAIWOJ010000411.1 GCA_020216965.1 Prosthecobacter sp. | reverse complement strand
CCATGCCTCTGGGCAGATGCCGGAGGTATTGTCTGAAGCAAAATGGTATCTGGGCACGGGAGTCATGCGCCATGTCTGGCAGCGATAAGCCGCAGGTCAAGACGCGCTGCTTGCCCCAGCATCAGCGCGCCGCGCGCTGGATGGATTGCCCGGCCCTGGCAATGCCTCCGCCGACCTTGTAGGCGGCACGATCCATCTCATAACCTACCCTCTGGGCGGGACCGCCGCTGCCGCGGCAGCATGGCATCAGCAGGCAGGTGAAAAGGGCCAGCAAGAGCAGGGATAGCGTTTTCATGGCAGCGATGTGACAGCATGGGCCGTGCCCTTGTTCAAGCCATGGTGTCGGGCACCACAGGCAGAGGCTTCTCCGTTGCATGGCAGGCTGCCAACGGGCATGGGAAAGTGGATATGAAAAAAAACACCCTTGCCCTGCTCTTCCTTCTACCCCTGCTCGTGCTGGGTTGGATGCGTCTGCGGTTAGAGACAGACATCCTAGCCACCCTGCCCGCCGAGGTGCCAGAGGTGCGTGCGCTGAAGCTGTTACGCGACGGGTTTGCGGGCGGCAGTGATCTCATCATCACCCTAGAGGCGGAGGATGAAGCGGTAGCCGAGGAGGTGACGGCTGCTTTGGCGGCGCGATTGGAGGCTAGAAAAGATCTCGTCTCCGAGGTGCGCTGGGCGCAGCCGATGGATCAACTGGCAGGCACAGGCACGGCACTGCTGGCCTGGGCTCTGGAAAATGCAGCGCCCAAGAAGCTGCATGAAACCCGCACGCGGTTAGAGGGGGCCGGGCTAGAGGCTCAACTGCAAAAATCTCTGCGTGAGGTGACGAACAGCCTGGATGCAGAGCGTGTGCAGCGTGCGTCCTACGATCCTTTGGGGCTGCTCGACTGCCTGGATACCTCTGCGGCGGCTTCACTGGAGGGCAGCCTTTTCGGCCTTGTGTCTGAGGACGGCACCTTTCGTGCGCTGATGGTGACGCCCGCCTCAGCGGTGGGGAACTACAAGGCAGCGGGTCTTTGGCTGGAGCAGGTGCGTGCAGAGGTAGCCGCCGCAGGGCAGGGGAGGGAAGGGCTGCAGGTGGGCTATACGGGGGAGCCTGCCTTCCAGGCGGAAATCGGCGCGGGGATTGAGCGGGATATGTCGAGCACCATCGGGCTGACGGAGGTGCTCATTGCACTGCTTTTTTGGATCATGTTTCGTCGCCTCAAGCCGCTGTTGTGGATTCAGGGGCTGGTGGCACTGAGCATGCTGATCACCCTGGGGCTGGGTGGGCTGCTGGTGGGGCAGCTTTCCATCATGTCGCTAGGTTTTGCGGCCATCGTGCTGGGGATCATCGTGGATTACGCCGTGCTCATCATCCAGGAGGCGCGTCAGCATCCTGAGCTAGATGCAGCAGCGCTGCGTCAACGTGCCGCCCCAGGCATCGCTGCGGGTGCCTGCACGACGGCGGTCGTCTTTCTCTCCCTGCTTTTTAGCGGTCTGCCTGGCCTAGCAGAGATGGGCCTCCTGGTCGCCCTAGGGGTGGGCGCTGGGCTTGGGGTCATGCTTTTTTTTGTGCCTAGCCTAGCGCGAGGCCAGCAGGCGCAGACGGCTCCCTGCCTGGCCCCTGCCTGGCATAGCCAACCACGCTGGGCGGTGCTAGCCACGGGGGTGCTGGTGCTAGGCTCAACGGGGGTGCTTTGCACGCGCGGGATGCCCATTTTCCAGACGAGTGCGGAGGCGTTGCGCCCGACGGATAGTGCAGCGATGGATACCTTTCAGCGCGTCCAAGAGCGGTTGGGGCGCGATCTTGAGGCCAGCGTGCCGGTGCTCCTCACGGGGCCAGCCAGCGAGCTGCGTGCGCGTGCCGAGGCGCTGTCTAAAAAGCTAGATGCTGCGGTCAAAGATGGGCTGCTGGTGCGTCACGCCGTGCCAGCGCTGCTGGTGGAGGAGCCCCTAGCACGCGCTGCGAATGCGGATTTTATCCGCTGGCTATGCCAGGAGCTGCCTAGACTGGAGCAGGCTCTGGATGCGGCTGGTTTTACAGAGGCTGGCATGGGCCTGCTGCGTGGCCTGACCGATGTGTGGGGAAAGGAGGGAGCACAGGCCAAGGCGGCCCCCATTTTGAACCGCTTTTTAGCCACGGGAGAGCGTGCGCTAGCCGCAGGTCTGGCCCCTGGCGAAGGCGTGGTGCTAGCATCGGTGAGTGTTCCTGGCAGTCCAGGGGTGCCTGATAGGAAAAAACTAGGCCAGTTACAGGCGCTGCTGAGGGATGGTACGGGCGCGTGGCTGGCTGGGTGGGAGACCCTGGGGGGAGCCCTCTCAGCGTTGGTTCAAAAAGACCTTTCTGAACAAATGCTGCCCATCCTGGCGCTCATCACTTTGACGCTGCTCATCACCTTCCGCCATTGGGTGGACTTGGTGCTTTCCGCTGCCCTGCTGGCCGCAGGGCTGGCTGCCTTAGCCGCGACGATGAGCCTGCTGGGCCTGGGGTGGAATCTAGCCAGCCTCGCGGCCATCCCGCTGCTGCTGGGGACGGGCATTGACTATGGCATCCACATCCTCTTGGCCCTGCGGCGCACGGGCAATGATGTGCGTCGCGTTCAGGCCACGACAGGGCGTGCGGTGTTCTTTTCTGGGATGACCACGGTGATCGGTTTTGCCAGCCTGTTCTTTGCAGGTAACCGTGGCATTTCCAGCCTGGGGCTAGCCTGCTGTCTAGGCACCTTATGGATTTTGCTCGTGGTGCTTTGGCTGCTACCGCACTGGCGCAGATGGCTGTGCGGCACCGCCGGATCAGGTCAGCGGGCGTAAAGCGTGCCCCCGGCTGGAGCTAGCGTCATCCGCACTGGCGGTGCTCCTGGAACCGTGGGTGAAATTGGCCGCATACCGCCCGCTGGCATCCCGCGCTTGCCGGGTGGGGGCACGCGCGCAGGTGGCGGCAAGAGCCCGGTCGTGGTTGGCTGGGGTTTCACTGCTGGGGCAGCGGCAGGGGCTGCTGCTGGCAAGGTCTTGGGCGGAGTAGCTGCAACGATGGGGGCAGGTTTGGTGGCAGGAGCTGTCTTCGGTGCCGTGCTGGCAGGCTTCGTTTCTTCGGTGCCGTTGAACCAACCACGCTTGGGTTTCGCCGGGGCGGCAGTTTCTACTGCCACGGGCTTTGGCTTGACGACTTCATCCAAATAGAGCGTCGCGCCAGGGTCTGCCTGGGGGCTTGGTTTCTTGGTTTCTTTTGGGGGGTTTTGCTCCCGCCTTCCCCAAAAGCTCTTCCTCTCAGCAATGGCAGCGGGAGGCTCTGTGCTGGCCAGGAGCACAGGCGGCATGGTGGCTTCGATCGTTGGTGCTTGTGCTGGTGCTGGCACCGCTGGCATCTCCGCTGGCTGCATGGCTTGCCGCGTGAGCTCAGAGATGGCCCCCGGAGGTCTCATGGCAAGGAGTGAGGCATTTTGCTTCACCT
>JAIWOJ010000410.1 GCA_020216965.1 Prosthecobacter sp. | reverse complement strand
GGCCCAGCCTGCTATGGCAGGGGCGGCCCCCTCACCATCACGGATGTGAATCTGCTGCTGGGCCTTTTTGACCCCACACGCGCGCCCATTCCTCTGGACGTCCACGCCGCACGCCAGCGCCTGCGTGAACTGCACGCCCAGACAGAAGGTTCCCTCACAGAGACCGCCCTCCTCCAGACCCTACGCCGCCTGGCCATCGAGCACATGACGGATGCCATCCGCCGCATCAGCATCGGCCAGGGCTATGATCCGGCAGACTATGCCCTGCTGGCCTTTGGTGGAGCCGGCCCCCAACACGCCTGCGCCGTGGCGGAGGCACTGAGCATCCGCACCATCCTCGTGCCGGAAAATGCGGGCCTGCTCAGTGCCGTCGGTCTCCAAGAAGCCGTGCCGGAACAGATCGTGGAAAAAGAGCTGCGCATCCCCCTAGCTGCCTTTCTTTCACAGGCTCATCAGCCTATAGAAATACCTGCCCCCTGCCCGCAGACCCAGGTGACCTGCATCGCTGAACTGCGCCTCAAGGGCCAGGACACCCCGCTGCAGGTGGAGTTCACCCAACCCCAAGATTTGCCCCAGCTCTACCGCGCTGCCTACCAGCGCCTTTTTGGCTACCCGCCCCCGGCGGACCGTGAGGTAGAGCTGCTGGCACTGCGCATCCTCACCCGCCAAGCCCCCGCGCCTGTCCCCGACCTCCAGCCGCCCGCCTCTTCCGCAGCGCGCCCGGCTTCGGATCGCGTCCAGCTCATCCAGGACGCCTTCAGCACGCTCGTCATCGCCCCTGGCTGGAGTGTCGAGCACCTGCCCGGCCTAGGCTACCGCCTCCGCCATCAGGGCAGCCCGATGACCCCTCCTGCCATGGAGCGGGATCTCCTGCGGCACCGTTTTCACAGCATTGTCACCGACATGGGGGCCCTGCTTTGCCGCACCGCCATCTCCACCAACATCCGTGAACGCCTGGACTTCTCCTGCGCCCTGCTGGACGCCCAGGGCAGACTGCTCTCAAGCGCTCCGCACATCCCCGTGCACCTTGGGGCTCTCGGCGTCTGCGTGCGGGAAGTCGCCAAAACGCTGCCCATGGCCGATGGGGATACCGTCATCACCAACCATCCCGCCTTTGGCGGCTCCCACCTGCCCGATGTCACCCTCATCACGCCCGTCTTTCAGCAGGGCAGGCTGCTCGGTTACGTCGCCAACCGCGCCCATCACGCCGAGATCGGCGGCATCACCCCAGGCTCCATGCCCGCCAGCGCCACCTGCCTGATGCAGGAGGGCGTCGTGATCCCCCCGCAGCACCTCATCCAGGGTGGAAAGTCCTGTTTTGACACCCTCGCCACCTTACTTACCCACGCCCCTTACCCCACCCGCAACCTCGCCGATAACCTCGCCGACCTCCACGCCCAGCTCGCCGCCAACCTCCACGGTGCGCAGCGGCTACGCGCCCTGGCCACCGATGCCCTCCCCCAGCTCATGGAGGAAATTTTGGCCCATTCCGCCCAGGTCATGCGTCAGCAGATTCAGCGCCTACCCTCTCATCTCCAGGCTGAAGAAAACCTGGATGATGGTTCCAGCCTCACCGTCTGCCTCCGCAGGCTGGATGACAGGCTCGTGCTCGACTTCACCGGCACCGCCGACGTGCATCCGCAGAATCTCAACGCCACCCACGCCATCGTCCGCAGCGCCGTCCTCTACGTCATGCGCCTCATGCTCCAGGAAGATCTGCCGCTGAATGAAGGCATCCTGGAACCGCTCGATTTCATCCTCCCACCCTGCCTGCTGAACCCAGCTTTTTCGGGCGATGCCAGCCAAGACCCAGCCGTCGTCGGAGGCAATGTGGAGGTCTCCCAGCGATTGGTGGATACCTTGCTGAAGGCGCTGAACCTCCAGGCATGTTCACAGGGCACCATGAACAATTTCCTCTTTGGCGGTCCCGGCTTTGGTTACTATGAAACCATCGCCGGCGGCAGTGGGGCAGGTCAGGGCTACGCAGGTGCCCATGCGCTGCACACCCACATGACCAATACGGCCATCACAGACCCTGAGATCCTTGAGCAAAACTACCCCGTGCGCCTCTGGCAGTTCGCCATCCGCCATGGCTCCGGTGGTCGGGGACGGTGGAATGGCGGCGATGGCGTGGTGCGTGAGTTTGAATTCACCGCCCCCCTCACCGTCAGCCTGCTCACCCAACACCGCATGGTGGCACCCTACGGCCTCCACGGTGGGGAACCCGGTGCCAAAGGCTGCCAGCGCCTGGTGAGGAACGGGACCGAAACCCTGCTGCCCGGTGCCACCAGCCTACAGGTGCTGCCTGGCGACCGCATCCTCCTCGAAACCCCCGGCGGTGGTGGCTGGGGCACTGCCCACTAGCCTGGCCGCGTGCCGTTTTTCAGAGGTTCTGAACTGGCTGATTGTCTCATTGTCTCCCGCCCTCTGCTGCCCATGGTGGCGGCCCCTTCCCTCCTCTTCATGCGATTCCTCGACAAGCTAGAATCCCGCTTCGGGCGCTTTGCCATCCCCGGTCTGGTGCAGATCGTCGCGATGCTGCAGCTCGGTGTCTTTTTTATCTTCGTGATGATGCCTCCCGAGGCACGTCCTGCCTATTTTGACTTTCTCGCTCTGGATGTGGATGGGCTGATGCGTGGGGAAATCTGGCGCCTCGTCACCTTCATCTTCATCCCTGGCACGATGCACACGCTCCTGGCCGTGATCAGCGCCATGTTTCTGCGCTGGCTGGGGCGTGGCTTGGAGGAGGCCTGGGGGCCTTTTCGCAGCACCCTGTATTTTGTGGGTGGCATGGCCAGCGTCGCCGTGGGTGCCCTACTCTTTGGCTACACCGCCACAGGGCTTTTGCTCTTCCAGAGCCTGCTGCTGGCCTTTGCGGTGATTTACCCGAATGAGGAGATTTTGCTCTTTTTCATCCTACCTGTGCGCATCCGCTGGATCGCCTGGCTGAATGTGGTGCTGACGGTGCTGGCCGTGCTCGGTGCCCCGGACGTCTTTTGGCCGGTGCTTTTCTCCCACCTGAACTTCCTCGTCACTTTTGGCCCCGGTTTCCTCCAGCAGCGGCAGCACCTAGCCCGCGTGGCCGAGCGGCGGGCCAAGTTCAGCGCGGCGAAGGATGGGCCTGCCTTTTTCCATCAATGCAGCACCTGCGGAAAAACGGAAGTGGATGATCCGAGCCTGGATTTCCGCGTGAATGACGCGGGGGATGAGGTCTGCTCTGCCTGCCGTCAGGCCGCCTCTTGAGCCCAAGGGCCGCGCTGCATGACGATCTCTGGCACATAACTGCGCCAGGCAGGGTTCCCCTCATGCATCATCTGGCGCACGCTCGCGCTGGTGACAAAAACGCAGTCCTCCAGGCAGTCCTTAATCACACGCACGCTATCCGTCTCCAGCAGGTAACGCAGGAGGTGCTCGTGATGCGGTGCCACGCGGGCCTGAGCA
>JAIWOJ010000409.1 GCA_020216965.1 Prosthecobacter sp. | reverse complement strand
GTGCCCCCTTGAGCCAGGGCAGCCAGCTCTGCCGGAGGTCTGCTCTCGTGATGAGGCGTGAGCGCTGGCAGTCACGCCTGTGCATGGCGATCTGCTGCCGCGCAAAAGGCTGGCACAGCACCAGGGCATTGTTTTCATCATTGATGAAGAAGGAACGGGCATCGAGATTGCCTGAGCCGATGATGCTCAGAGCGCCATCGATCACGACCAGCTTCCCATGCATCATGCAGGGCTGGTACTCACGCAGCGTCACGCCAGCATCCAGCAGCTGCCTGAGCAAAGGGGCGGTGACACAGGGGCAGAGCGGCATGTCTGTGTGAGGGCCGGGCACGAGGATCTCGACCTCCACACCGCGTGCGCGGGCCTCTACCAGCGCGATCTCAAATTCACGGCTTGGGATAAAATAGGCATGAGAGATGAGGATGGAGGTGCGCGCCGCGCGCAGTGCCAGGAGGAAAAGGCTGCCGATCGTGTCCTGCCCGCTTTGGGGGGAGCCAGGTGCATTGAGCACGCGGCTGCTGCCCTGCCTGGTCAGCGGGGGAAAGTAGGCTGCACCGGTTAAGGTCTGCCCGGTGAGTTCCTGCCAGTTTTCATGAAAGGTGCGCTGGAGGTCAGCCACCACGGGGCCGCGCAGTTCATACATCGTATCCCGCCAGCGGGTAGGATCCTCCGCATCCCCATCCCAGGCATAGGCCAGACCAGCGCCACCGATGTAGCCGACCTGACCATCGACCACCAGGATGCGGCGGTGTGTGCGGTGGTTGTAGGCCAGCGGCCGGTGCAGCCGCCAGGGGCTGTAGAGGCGCAGATCCACCCCGGCGGCGCGCATCCTGCGCAGGTGCTCTTTTCCATAGGTGCTACAGCCGTAGTGATCGAGGATGACATGAACTTTCACGCCTGCCTCCGCGCGCTCACACAGTGCCTCTGTAAAGTCCGCCACGGGCTGGCTATCGACAGCGACAAAATTTTCCCAGGTGATGCTGTGCCGAGCGCTGCGGATCGCTGCCAGCATGGCTGGGAGGAAACGCACGCCATTTGGCAGGGTGGTGACCGCATTCCCCTCCCGCCACGGGTGGCCGGCCAGCCGCGCGGCTTCCTCGGCAAAAGCCGCGCTGCTCACGGGGGGAGGCTGCTCGGGTAAGCGCTGAAGCCGCCCGGTGGCACAGCTCACCAGACTGAGCAAGGGCAGGAGGATGGCCAGCCTTGGTAGGGAGGGCAGCCTAGCAGCATCCCTGGGCGTCATCATGGGAGCGAACGCGGTTTAGGGCAGGGGGAGGCCGTTTTTCAGCCACCATGCCTCCAGCTCATCGGCACCAAAGTCGGCCAGAATTTTTCCATCCACGTCGATGCTTGGTGCCTTGGTTTGGCCGGTGAGTTCCAGCATCTCGGCACGCGCCACGGGGTCACGGTTCACATCCAGCGTGGTGAAAGCTAGCCTGTGTGCTCGGAGCCAGTCGATGGCCTCATGGCACCAGGGGCAGCCAGTTTTGATGAAAAGACGGATTTGCATGAGGGGTCAGGGATGGGGGCTGATGTCACGCACCTGGACGATGACCTCCATGTGCCGGGTGCTACGGCCACGATAGGTGCCGCTCACAGGACGGATATCGCCGTAATCGCGCCCGTTGGCTAGCTTCACATAGCGTGTGTCTGCCTCGCGGCAGTGGGTGGGATCCCAGGCCTTCCAGCCAAAGTGGGGAATAAAAATTTCCACCCAGGCGTGGGATGCCTCATTTTCATCCCCGGTCTTGCCATTGAAAAAGTAACCGCTGACGTAGCGTGCAGGGATGCCCTGGCTGCGGCATAGGGAGAGCATGACGTGGGCGTAGTCCTGGCATACGCCGCGCCTGTCTTTGAGCGCGGCTGCTGCGTCCGTGTGCACATGCGTCCAGTCAGGATCATAAGAAAACGTGGCATGAACATGCCTGCCAAGCCGTAGAGCCGCGCCCCACAGGTCGGTGACGGGTCCGCCTAGCACATCCACGGCCTCACGCCAGATGGACACATTCTGCGTCACGAAACGTGACTCGACGACGAAATCAAAGTAGGGGTCCGTCACGCTCGGGTCATTGAGGGCTGCCAGCGGCACATCCGCAGGAGGCTGGCCGCGCTTGTCCACGCGCGTCTCGACTTCGGCGATGGATTCGATTTCTAGGCGGTTGTGCGGAGTGTGTAGCTCAAAGTGATCCACCTGATTTTGGTAAAAATCATAATGGCTGGTCACCACGGTCTCTGGATCGGTGCGCAGTTTGTAGGCGGCACAGCGCTGCAGCGGATCAGAGACGGGGCGCAGACGTGCATCATTGTAACTTTCCAGCGCCTCACCGTCGTAGAGGAAGCGCGTCAGGTGGCGCACCCGCAGCATCATGCCACTTCTAGGTGGATCGGAAAGCGTGGATGCAGGAGGTGTGGACACCTTTTCGCAGTAGTCGTCTCATGCGCGGCGTCAAGCGTGCAGCGGGTCACAATCTTGACCACACAGGGCGTTTGCCAAGTTAGACAGAAAGCGCCATGGCATCCCCTGCATTTCCTTATGAAAAAAACCAAGGCACTGGTCACTGGCGGCGCAGGATTCATCGGCGGTCACATCGCCCAGGCACTCGCTGCCAGGGGGGCGTCCGTCATCATTTTGGATGACCTGAGCACGGGGGATGTCGGCAATCTCGCGTGGGCCTCTGGCCAGACGGACGTCGATTTCGTCCAAGGCTGCATCACAGACACGGCGCTCGTGCGCCAGCTCATCCACGGTTGCGATTGGGTCTTTCATCAGGCTGCTATCGCCTCCGTGCCCCAGTCCGTGGCGCAGCCGGTGGAGAGCAATCAGGTCAACCTAGATGCCTCTCTCGCCCTGCTCGTGGCAGCGAGGGACTCTGGCGTGCGGCGCTTTGTCTTTGCCTCCTCCGCCGCGATTTATGGGGATACCGAGGCAGCTCTGAAACACGAATCCCACCCCGTGCTGCCCCTTTCTCCCTATGGCCTGCAAAAATATGCCAGTGAGCGCTACGGGCAGATGTTTCACCAACTCTTTGGGCTGGAGACGGTGGCTCTGCGTTACTTCAACGTGTTCGGCCCCCGGCAGAGTTTTAGCTCCCCTTACTCCGGTGTCATTGCCCGTTTCTGCACCATGCTCCTGCGTGGAGAGACGCCCACCGTGTTTGGGGATGGCCTGCAATCGCGTGACTTTGCATACATTGCCAACGTCGTCGCTGCCAACCTCCTCGCGGCGGAGCGGCCTGCTGACCAAGTGGCCGGCAGGGTCTTTAACATCGCCGGTGGCACCAGCGTCACGCTGCTGGACCTCATCCAGGAGCTAAACCGCCTCACGGGTCAAAACATCGTCCCCCGGCATGAGGCGGCACGCAGCGGCGATATCCGCCATTCCGCGGCAGATCTCTCTGCTGCCCGCGCCTACCTGGGCTATGACCCACAGGTCACCTGGCAGGAGG
>JAIWOJ010000408.1 GCA_020216965.1 Prosthecobacter sp. | reverse complement strand
CACCGTGGCGATTTTGCAACTCGTGGCCAGCGGGCGCGGCATCAGCGCCATGCCCGCCTGGGCGGTGCAGCCTTATTTGGAAAAAGGCTATGTGGAAAGCCGCCGCATCCGCAAGCAAGGCGTCACCGCCAGCCTGTATGCTGCCACCTCCACCACACTGGCTGCCACCGCCTACATGCGCGAGTTCATCGCGCAGATGAAGAAGGTCAGCTTCGCCACGCTCAAAGGCATCAGCGAGGCGTGAAGGCTCGCCCCCTTCAGTCCCCCGCGTTCGCCGTGATCGCAGGCTCCTTCGGTTGCGGAGCGATGGTGATGCCCTCGGTTTGCACGCCATGAAGCGTCTCGGGCTTTTCGCGGAGCTGGAGCAGGTAGGCGACGAGTGCCTCGGCCTCTTTGTCGTTGCCGGGGAAGGGCGGCATGAAGGTGCGCGTCTGGTGCATGCCTTTGATGAAGAGCGTCATGCCTGCGGGGTCCCACGGTTTGTCCGCACCATACATGGCGGTGAATTTGTCGAGCACGCTGTTCAGCCCCGTGGTGCTGTGGCAGCGGGAGCAGGTGAGCATGAAGACATCCTTGCCACACTCGACCTTGTTCGCGTCCGTGACCTCGCGGTGTTTCACATACGTCGCATGCTTCAACAGGCCCTCGCTTTGCAGGAAGGCCAGCTCGTCTTTGTGAATGCCATTCGAATACATGTATTCGCCGATGACCCAGGGCTTGCGCATGAACTCCCGCGCCCGCTCGAAGTGCCCGAGCAGCCAGATGCCCATGAAACTCGGGACCAGCAGCGCCCATCGCGGCAGCGTGAAGGTATCGCTCAGCCCGCCGATGCCGATGATAACAAAGGCGATGATCGTCCAGCCCAGCAGCGACTGAAACTGCCCGTGCCAGCTCATGAACTCCTGCGTCAGCAGCGCCACCGAGCTGTTCGCCTTCATCGTCTCCGGGATGCAGTTCCAATACCATGTGCCGAAGAGAAACACGCCCAGCAGGCTCACCAGCACCACATGCGACATGCGATACACGATCCAGCGACGCAGCCTGCGCGGCTGATCATCGCCCACCGTGGTCGTTTTGGTGAAAAAGAACGCCGCGAACCAGATGAAGACCGCCGCCGTCATCAGCGCGAAGAACGTGCGGAAGCCGAGCTGCGGTGCGTAGAGCGGATTCGTCATCGCATCGAGAAAGGCGCGAGTTTGATTCCACTCGCCCGGCTTCATCATGAAGCCCAGCACCGCCACGATCAGCGCCATTGTGAGCCACGACATGATGCTCAGCGCCACGCCGATCTTGATGTGCTTTTTCTTTTTCTCCGGCGTGTCCGCCTTCTTCCAGCTCAGGAACCACCAGCAGATGAGCGCCACCTCGCTGATGAAGACACCCCATTCCAAAAACCAGCCCCAGAAGAAGACCCGCAGCAGTGAACCAATCGCAAACGGTGCGAATAACGACGTCGAAAGCCAGATCCCCACACCCGTCATCGCCCCCACGGTCGTCGTGACGATGAAAACGATGAACGTGATACGATAGGCCAGCCGGTCGATGTCCGGCCGATTGTTCTTATGCGCCCACCACTCCATCCACGTCAGCAGCGGATAGGCCCCCACTGCCAGTGGATGATTGATGAGCACGTGCAGACTGGCGATCAGTCCAATGATCAGCCGTCCACCCGCGAGGTGATCCATGTAAAAAGAAGGGAAGTCCATAGCGAGGGTAGATTCGCCACGGACTCACCTCTGGAAATGCGGCAAATCCCCGCAGCAGTCGTATTCGGGGCATTCCTGCCCCGTCTTTACCACACACGGGCCAGGAGTGGCCCGGATACATCCGCGAGCGCCTCATGTATGACGTGAAAGAGCTCAACGTGAAGGCCGGCAAGAAGATCAAGCTCACCTTCGACAACACGGATGTGATGCCGCACAACCTGTTGGTGGTGAAACCCGGCACAGCGGATGCCGTGATCAATGCAGCGATTGCAATGGGGGCGGCGGGCTTTGAAAAAGGCTTTATCCCCGCCAGCGCCGACGTGATGCACCACACCAAGCTGCTGGATATGGGCAAAGAGGAGACGCTTGAGTTCACGTTGCCTAAGGCGGGTGAATACCCCTTCGTGTGCAGCTTCCCCGGCCACGGCGTCATCATGCGCGGCGTGCTGAAGGCGAAGTGAGCGGGGCATTCCCGCCCCGCCTGCCAGGGCGCGGGGATACTGCTTTCCTAAGCACCGGGCGAGGAATCACTCGGTGCTTTGAGGGTTGCTTCCACTTTCGCGCGGAATTGCCCCTTTACGCCTCCAGCTTCCATGGGCTGCGATACTCGCGCCCGAGGAGCTTGCTGGCTTCTGCGTCACCGATGATTTCCTCCTTCACGGGATCCCATTTGACGGGCCGGTTCACGAGGAAGGAGATGAGGGCCAGATGGCCTGGCGTGGCGCTCCGGTGGGCTGTTTCAACCGGAGTGACGGTGGGCTGGCGGCTCTTGACGCAGTCGAGGAAATTGCGGTGGTGACCAGGGGTGGCGTAGAGGCGTGTTTTGATGATGTCATCGCCAAGCTTGGGAGCCTTGGCGGCCTCGACGACTTTGTCCCCCTCGCGCTTTTTGATGATCTGCTTGAGGGCAGGATTGGAGCAGTCGTAGGTGCCGTTGCGGTTGACATAGACCCAGCCTTCGGTGCCGATCCATTTGGTGCCCATGGCGATGTCGCCATGACCTCCGGCGATGACCATGGTGATGTCACCGGCATACTTGGCCTCGGCGCGGTACTTGGTAGCTGTGTTCCAGATGTCGGTGCGTGGTGGCATGTCCACTTGGATGGGTAGCACCTCGCTGGGGCCGCTTTGATCCATATCCATGCCCCAGTGGGCGATGTCACAGTGGTGGCCGATCCAATCGAGCAATTGGCCGCCGCCGATGTTGTAATCCCAGCGCCAATTTTTGTGCACGCGGCATTCGATGTAGTCTTGCATGGTGGCAGGGCCGATCCACATTTCGTAGTCAAGCTCTGGGGGCGGTGGGGTGACGCTGCGTTTGTCGCCGGTTTTGGCAAAGTCATGGTGACCAGCGGGGAGGCCAACTTCGACGCGGGTGAGTTTTCCGATGAGGCCATTGCGAACGATTTCTGCGCCGATGCGGAAATTGTCCTCACTGCGTTGCCAGGAGCCGGTCTGCCAGATGCGCCCGTGCTTTTGCACGGCTTTGACGATGGCTTGCTGCTCGGCGATGGTGCGTGCTAGTGGCTTTTCACCATAAATGTCTTTGCCGTTTTTGGCTGCTTCGATGCTGGTGAGGGCGTGCCAGTTGTCCGGCAGGGCCAGCATGACGGTGTCGATGTCTTTGCGGGCCATGACTTCGCGGTAGTCGTGGTAGCCTTTGCAGTCCTGATTTTTATAGGCGCTGTTCACGGCAGCGACGGCCTTTTGGAGATTACGCTGGTCGATATCGCAAGCGGCGACGA
>JAIWOJ010000407.1 GCA_020216965.1 Prosthecobacter sp. | reverse complement strand
TGGCGGCTTCATTGGGCTGGCGGCGGGTGTTGCGGTGTTTTCTGCCACCGCCCTGTGGCTGATCTGGCAGACACGGCGGCATCTTTTCTGGAGTCTGCTAGCCGGTGGGGCGGTGATGGCGCTGCTGGCAGGCATCGTGCTCTGGCGCGTGAATGAGCAGTATTTGCGTGAGCGCACGGAGCGCCTGTCGGTGACCGGGGAGGTGCGCCTGGGTATCTGGGAATCTGCCCTGGCCCAGCACGCGGAGCAGCCTTGGCTTGGCGCGGGGGCACGCATGTTTTATGAGGGCGGGACGCGCCTGCGCTCACCCCGGCTGCCAGCCTGGATCCCGGAGCCGATGTTTGCGCACAATGAATACCTACAGACGCTGGCGGATTATGGCTGGGTGGGGCTGGGTTTGCTGCTGCTGACGGCGCTGCTGCACGCGGCGAACGGTTGGCGCTTTCTGCGCTGGTATGTCGAAGAGAAGTTCATCCACACCGGCCAGGTGCAGAGCATGAACCTCGCCCTAAGCGTCGGTGCGCTCGCGGCCCTGGCGGCCACCATGGCGCACGCGGTCTTTGAATTTCATGGTCATGTGCCTGCGACGGCTCTGCTGGTAGCCGTGCTGCTTGGCCTGTTGGCGAACCCGGGCTTTGAGGAAATGGCGCGGCCGCAGAGACGGCTGCCGGGCGTGCGACTGCTGGCCAAAGGGGTCTTGCCAGTCGCTTCTGCTGCCCTGCTGGCGGGTGCCTGGCTGCATGGGCGGGGTGAGTTTGCCCTGGCGCAGGCCCGCCTGGCGCAGGCGCGCAAAGATGAGTCTGCGCGCCAAAAGCACCTGGACGAGGCGGCGCGGCTTGATCCGGCCAACCCGGAGATTTTTTACCAGCGTGGCCTGGCGGCGCTAGACCGCCTGACGGAGAACGATCGTTCTCCGACGAGTCCCGTGCTGCTGGCGGCGATTCAGGATCTGGAGACCGCCGTGCGGCTTCATGGACGAAATTATCTCCAGCATCTCGCGCTTGCAGATGCCTACGATGCCGTCGGACGCACGGAGGACGCGCTGGCAAGCATCCAAGCAGCGCTCCGCCTCGCCCCCCATCATGAGGAGCCCCGGCTAGCTCTCGGCATCCATTGGCACCGCCTCGCACAATGGCAGAAGGCGGAACATGCCTACCTGTGGGCACGCCAGGCATGGGCGCGAAACGATGAAAAGCAGGCGGGCTGGCTGGAGAGTTACCGGCTGCTCCTGCGCCACGTCAGCCTGATCCGCAGGCAAAACCAGCCTCAGCGCTGAGGCGATTTCATCCGGTTCACGCTCAAGTCCTCGGCGAGGTGGACGAAGTCCTCCTGCTCACACCAGTTCACAAAACGCTCTGTCAGACGCTTCAGCTCATCCCATTCATGGCGGATGTGCTTTGCCTCTTCGCGGCTGATGCAGTTATCGCTGGCGGCATGGCTGATGGCAGCCAGCAGGTCCGCAAACTGTTGCACGATCTGCTGCGTCACAGGCATCACCTCACGGCCTGGTTTCTTCGTCGTGGGCGGGTTGCGGACAAAATAGCCGTCCGCCTTGTTGCACAGCCATTGGATCAGATGCTCATCTTGGGTGAGCTCAAAGAGCGCGCGTACGCGGTCCAGCGGGTTGGATGCACCGCTGGTGGTGCCACTCTCCTCCCCCCATTTGTAGAGCAAGGAAAGCGAGATGCCCATCTTCTCTGCCACTTCTTTGACGTGGACCTTGTCCAGCGCGGCGCGGATGACCTGGTGTGATTCCATATCACCCATCTGAACTGGAAAGGCACTCAGGCGCAAGGCTGAAACGAGACGGAGATCATTTCTCCCATGAGAGCGGCTTGGCACTGCCCTGAGCAGCGGTTCATCCTGGGGGGAGCTGTCTGCGGCATGAAAAAAAATCGCCTACATGCAGGCTTGGCAAAACCCATCACGGCTGATGATACTCGAAAAATAGGACGGATATCGCCCGTCTCCCTTTCCTGATTCTCTATCTCCTCCACTGCCATGGCCCGCAAGCTCAGCCACATCGCCCCCGACTGGTGGGACTACACCACGCTCGACAACTCCCTGATCCAAGATGCCGCCCGTCTGACGGAGCGCGATCTGCGCCAGCTCTCTAGGCCCGGTTTCAAAGTGGTCATGTATGACACGCTGGAGGAGTTTTACCTCGCGGAGGCGCTGGAATACATCCACGCCTGGCGCCAGGCCACGCCGGACAACCCCGCCGGAATCTGCGGCCCGATCGGCCCCACAGAGCAGTTGCCCCTGGTGGCACGGCTGGTGAATGAGCTGGGCATGTCCATCAAGGATGGCCACTTCTGGGGCATGGATGAGTGGTATGACCCAGACACGAAGAAGGAAGTCAGCATGGATCATCCGCTGTCTTTTGAAAAAGCGGACCGGGAACTGTGCTTTGACCGCATCCAGAAAAAACTGGTCATGCCCGATAGCCAACTGCATTTCCCCAAAGCGGACACCAGCGCTTACATCAAAAGCTGGAGCAGCGGCGTGCGCTGCATCGTCATGCAGGGGGGGCAGGGGGACATCAAGCACTGGGCCTTCAATGACCCTGTGAAGCGCACGGGGAAGTGGAAAAACGAGCCGCCGCCGCCCGCTGAATATCGCAAGCTAGGCACCCGCATCGTGGATCTGCACCCCATCACGCTGGCGCAAAATGCGCGCACCTCAGGGGGGGGAAATATCACGATGGTGCCACAGATGGCCATCACCGTCGGCCCCAAGGAGACCTGGATGGCAGAGAAGGTCAGCATTTGGCACGCGGGCATGCATGACAATCCGCTAGGCCAGCGCCTGACGGCCTTGATGATCTCCAAGCGCATCGTGGATAGCAGTGTGCCGATGTCCCTGCTGGCAGATCACCAGAATGTGCAGTTCAATTACTACCGCAAAGGTCTTGGCGAGGTAGCGGTGGAGATGCACTGACGCCTGCTTCATCCAGCCGCTCGCAGCAGTGCTGGCGGCTGGAGGGCTGGCATCCTCAGATGGTCAGTGCGCCGATGCGCTGCATGACCTCATCTGCCAACTGCTGATAAAGCTCCCGGTCATGCGCCCGGCCCACAGGGATTTCGGGCTGATAGAGCTTGCCGACGGCGAGGGTGACGCTGGCGGGCCGGAGGCATTTTGCGCCGCGGGGGAAGGCCTCGTATGTGCCAAAGAGCCGCACTGGCAGCACAGGGGCTCCGGTTTTCGCCAAAAAGAGGCCGACCCCCGCCTCGGCGGGCAGCAGGTTGCCATCTGGGCTGCGGGTGCCCTCTGGGAACATGAGGACTTTTTTGCCCGATTTGAGCAGGCGGATGGTAGTCTTGAGGCTGGCCGTGTCAGGCCGGTCACGGTCGATCGGGATCGCCTGCCATTGGCGCAGGATGCGGCCTGCGAGGGGGTGGTCAAAGAGGGTCTTGCGGGCAAAGTAGTGGATGGGCTCGTCAAAGGCCTGGCCGA
>JAIWOJ010000406.1 GCA_020216965.1 Prosthecobacter sp. | reverse complement strand
CCTCGTTGATCGTAATAAACACTACGAAATCGAGCCCAGCGCTCTCCTGCACGACGAGTTCGATTTCGTAGCCTTCCGGCAGGTGGAAGAGCTTTTGCTGCTCCGCAGCGGTCTTCGCGCTGCCTTGGACGTCGTTGTAGCTGATGTCGCGCTTTTTGGATGGAACGGATCGTACTGATCCGACGGATTTCCAAGTCGGTGCGCCTGGCGTGGGAGGCAGTTCTTCGAGGGTCACGTCCTTCACTTGCACCAGGCAAATGCCGCCGCTGTGTACCTGCGGAGCGATGTGACCGTCCAGCGCGATGTTGGGATCGGTCTCCGTATAGTCGATGCAATGCACGCCATTGATCCAGGTCTGGATGCGCGGCCCCTCGGCGCGGATGACGTACTCATTCCAGCCAAAAACATCCACCACTTTGTCGAGCGCGGCCTGCTGCTCGGGCGTGGGAGCCCAGATGACTTTGTTGCGGCGATGCTCGTCGTAGATTTTGCCAAACCAGCCCGCACCACAGTCCACCTGGTAGCCGCTCATGGCACCGCCTTCCGCGCGCACGCTGCGGATCTGGATGCCGGAATTGATCATGCCGGTCTTCGGATCACCGCTGACCTTGATCTTGAGCTTCAGCTCGAAGTTCATGTAGGACTTTTTGGTGCTGATGAAGTCATTCTTCTTGATCTTCTCCGTCGTGGAGCCGCCGGTGATGCAGCCATCCTCCACGCGCCACATGGCAGGATCAAAGTCCCAACCCTCAAGCGTCTTTCCATCGAAGAGAGACACGGGCTCCGCATGGATGGCAGCGAAGAGCAGCGGGCATAGGGCGAAGATGAGTGCGAGGCGCATGAACCAAGAAAACGGGCCGCAAGCCCATCTCCTAACATCACCGGTCTTTGTCTGCTTTAGGACGGCTAGGCTTCCGGCACCACGGGGTTGCTTTCGACGAGGGCATAGACCTCAACAGGATCAGGCTGTCCTTTGACGGGGTGGATGCCGACGTTCTTGTAGTCCTTTAGCCCGTCCGGCCAGCCTTCGAGGAAGGGGGCACCGGCCAGCACGGGCACCTGCAGTTTGCGGGTTAGGCTTTCAATGCGGAAAGTCACATTCACCGCCTCTCCCACGGCGGTGTTGACCCCGCGTCCCATGGCACCGAGGGCGACGCCGCCGATATTCAGGCCGATATGACAGTGTACTTCCAAGCCGCGCTGGAGTTTGAGTTGCTTGCGCACGGGGGATTCACTGGCTTCTGGCCCGCTCAAGATGCGCGCTGCTTCGGTGGCTTTGGCTCTGACATCGGCGCTGTCACCCGACCAGTAGGCAAACACACCGTCACCAATGAATTTGTCGATAATGGCACCGCGCGATTTCAAAACTTGCTCACATTGGGCATACCACTCGCGCAGCATCGCGGCCACCTCCTCCGCGCTGAGTTGGGCGCTGATGCTGGTAAAGTTCCGCAGATCACCGACGAGCAGGGTGGCACGCACCGTTTTTACCGGCAGGGCGACGGTATGCAGCATGTTGGTGCTGCTACTGGACTGGCCTTCGATCTCACCATCGTCTGTTTCAAAGGTGAAGAGGCAGGTGCCAAGCTGGATGCGATCCCCATGCCGCAGAGCACGGGCCGTCGTGACGGCGACGTCATTGACAAAGCTACCGTTGGCACTCCCCAGGTCTGAGACCCAGAAAAGGCTGCCATCGCGTCGGATGGTGGCGTGCTGCCGGGAAACACCAGAATCCTGAAGGCGGATGGTGGCATCTGGACTCCTCCCCAGGAGGTTAAAATCCGCCAGGGCGAACTCAACGCCTTTTTCGTGCTGTCTAAGGTATGCCGCCATCGGAGAGAATATTTGCTCTTCAAGCAAGCTGTGGACGTGAAGTCAAGCCTGTGTGCAGGCGATGCCTGTGAAAAGCGTTAGGTAATACAGGAATAGCATCCAGAATGCCTGAAATTTCACGGCGGTCTTATTTTCCGGCTACTGGATGAGTTTTGCTCAGGGAATTTCCCTGCCTTGCAAAATGGCGGAGCGGACGGGGCTCGAACCCGCGACCTCCAACGTGACAGGCTGGCGTTCTAACCGACTGAACTACCGCTCCTCACCGATTTTGTAGGGAGCGCGAGATTAGCTGCAAGCCTTGAGGTGGCAAATGGAAACTTTGAATGGGGCTTACTTTTTCAGCTCTCGGCAGCCTGCGAGGTCATGGTTGATCGATGATGATCTGTCCACTGAGAATGGGGCTCGTGGTAGGGCTTGGCAACTGAGGCAGCATGAAGTATCCAAATGCTTTCTTGGTGCCTGAAGGTGGGCGAATGACCATGCCCTCAAAGCGGATGTTGCGGATGATGGTGCCGCTGCTGTCAGAGAGGATGAATCTGCCGCCGACTAAGCCTGAGGATTTTTCAATGCTAAGGGTGGCTTTGCCCGGATTGAGCGGGCTGCCAGGGGTGGGCATGATGACGGTGAGAGCACTGGTGTAGGTGAAAGCATTCACATCGGGGTTCGTGGCGGAGGCTTCCACGCCACCGCTGGCGAACATCAGTTGAGCCGTGCCTGGGGTGGGGAGGCCCAAGATCACACTTCGATTATCTGCGGCGAGGTATTTCCCATACGCAGCGAGGTCGATCGGGCCAAATCCGGCTTGATAGGCGCGGGTAGCCGGGGGCTGAGGTTTGCGCAGCCAGGAGACGGTGCCGCTGAAGGTATTGTCCACAAAAGCTAGACTCCCGTCTGGCGTCAGGGAGATCGTCCCGAGGACAGATCCCGTGTGACCATACAAAGTCTGATAAAGCAGTGTTTGCCCTGTAGGCCCGAGGAAAGTGGAGGAGGTGACTGGCGTGCCATCGGAGAGCTTTCCAACGAAGGCAAGTCTGCCATCAAGGCCAACGCTACAAGCTAGAAAACCGCTGCCCTGAGGCACGTTGGGGTTTCCGATATCTAGGCCCTGGATATCCAGGCCAAGACTGTAATAGCCCGCGAGATCACTGGCTGGGCGCGAGACGGCATTCCATGCCTGACGCCAGCCCGTGACTCCAGCCGCAGGCCCACCGGCGCTGACGGTGCCGGAGAAGGTCTGGCTAGATGAGACCAGGGTGAGGTTGAGGCTGATGCTTGGCAGGCCCGTTCTGGGGAGGGTTAAGTTTAACTCTGGATCCAGTCCGAAGAATGTGTCTAACCGCGAACTGAAAGCATACGATAGACCGCCGAGAGTGATCCGGCCGCTGCATAGCCCGGCAGGGGTGCTCGTGAGTTCAATCTTGCAGCCTAGCATGCTGTTCATGGCATGGCGCTCGACCCGACCCTGGAAGCTGCCCACGGCTCCAGTCGGGATGGATTGAACGACTAGCGTGCCCACCCACGGCAGGCTGTCACCGGCCAGATTGGTGGCTGTGATGACGACGTTAAAATTGCCCGTGGCTTGAGCACGTCCGGTGATTTGGCCCGTGGCGCGGTTGAGCATCAG
>JAIWOJ010000405.1 GCA_020216965.1 Prosthecobacter sp. | reverse complement strand
CAGAGCCAAACTTCCAGGGGTGGGTGCTCAATGAAGCTCTGCCTGCCCCCGATGTCACCCGCAGCCGCGCCGTCATCACCATCGGGGGTGAGCAAGTCAAGCTCACCTACGCCACCATCAGCCCCGCTGACATGAAGAGTGAACGGAAAAAGGACAAAGACCGTAGCGACCGCCCGCCGCCCCCAGGTGGCGAAGGCTACCGGCGTGAAGGGCGCGGTCCCAGCGAGGAAGACCGTCGGCGCTATGAAGGTCTCTCAGAAAAGGCCAAGGAAAAATTCCGCGACATGATGCGCAGCAAATTTAGCGACGAAAAATTCCGCAATGCCCCCGAGGAGGAGCGCCGCAACATCATCCGCAAAGAATTTGAGCGCATCGAGAAGGAAGACAAAGGCGGCAAGTAAGAAGCCAGCCCCGCCATCGTCTCCACCTCCTGACCACCGCTACAGCAGCCTGACACGGCCCACCGTTCCTTCCATTCCTTTATCGTCCATGCTCTCCCCCTCCCGCCTGCTCTTCCCCGCCTTCCTTTTCACGGTCACTCTCGCCGCCCAGGACGCCGCTCCCGTACCCCAGCCTCCGCCAGCAAAGAAACCAGCCCCTGAAAATCCCGCAGCTCCCGCAGCCCCAGCTGCCCCTGCCGATGGACAGGCACCGGGCGGTCCTCCAGGCGGCCCAGGCTTTGGGCCAGGCGGGCCTGGCGGGCCAGGCGGTCCTCCTGGCGGCGGTTTTCGTCGGCGCTTCGGCGGGCCAGAGGGCGGTGGTTTTGGCGGCCCACCCGGCATGGGCACCGCCGCCAGCGTGGATGCTAGCGCCCTGTCTCAGACCATCCGCATGGAGGGGGATCGCATTGTGCTCCAGTTCCCGAATAACCCGGTCATGGACATGCTCGCCATCTACGAGTTCCTGACTGGCGTGACACTGATCAAAGACACCGCCATCCTGGAGGGAGCGCCCGTCAGCCTCGCCACGCCCAAGCCAGTAGAAAAGGCAGAGGCCATCAAGCTCATTGAGGCCACCCTCCTCACCAACGGCTACGCCATCGTCATGGAGCCGGGCGGGAAGAGCGCCCGCATCCTGCCCGCGCGCAGTCAGGGGGCCAGCGCCGTGCAGTTTTCTCATGGCGTGAAATTCTACACCAGCGCCCTGGACCTGCCTGAGGGGGAAACCATCGTCACCTACTTCATGAAGCTGGATAACCTCTCCCCAGAGCAGGCTGCCACCATGTTTTCCGGCCATGTCGGGCTCAGTGTTTATGGCCGCATCACCCCCGTCATCACCCCGCCTGGTCTCTTGATTACGGAGAGCAGCACCGTCGTGAAGCAGCTCATCAGCATCCGGGAGGCGATTGATGTGCCTGCCACCGCTGCTTCCCTCGTCACCAAATTTATTCCTCTTGAACATGCAGATGCAGGCACCGTGGCCCAGATCATCCAGGCCACCCTCACCGCCCAGGCTCAAGAAAAAGAGACCAAGGGCGTCAACACCATCCGTGGCAACTCCGGCGAGCGGCGAGAAGGCGGCGACAACAATAACAGCAGCAGTAGCCGAAGCTCCGAGCCGCCGAGGGTGAATCCCGTCTATATCAACGGCCAGTGGGTCATCCCCAACTCCCCGCAGTCTCCCCAGCCCTCTGCCCAGGTCGTCGCCGATACACGGCTGAATCAGATCCTCGTCGTCGCCTCTCCAGCGGACTACACCTACGTCGCCAGCATGATTGCTGAGTTTGACAAGCCCCTCAAAGTGGACGCCCCTTATGAGCGCAAACTGCGCTACGCCGCCGCCGTGGACGTGCTAGCCGCCGTCGTCGATCTGCTCACAGAGCCCACGGGCGGGACCACCAGCCTGCCAGGCGGTGGCAATCTCCAGTCTCAGCGCCAGCAGGCGCTCACCTCCAGCAGCAGCCAGCTCCTCGGTGGGCGCACCACCACGGGCACCCGTGGCGGTCAGGTGCTCAGCACTGCAGGCGGCGGTGACGATACAGCCACTGGCACAGGCACCGCCAGCCGGGCAGACCTCATTCAGGGACCGACGGAGGACAATGCCCCGGTCTCCGTCCTCGTCGGCAAGACCCGCATCGTGGCGGACCCCATGTCCAACACCATCCTCGTCGTCGGGCGCAGCAGTGAGATCGAAAAAGTCAACACCCTGCTCGACAAGCTCGACCGCAAACCTGCCCAGGTCTATCTCGCCACCGTCATCGGCCAGCTCACCCTAGGAGATGGCTTTGACTTTGGTTTTGATTACCTGGGGGATGTCGGCAACGGCACCAACAAGCCCAACTTCACGGCTGGGCAAAACATCACCGGGCTGCTGGGCTCAGGCACGACCGGGCGCGTCCAGGACATCCGCAACAACCTCCTGCGCTCCGTGCCCGCCGGCAGTGGGTTGAACCTCTACGGCGCTGTCGGTTCCGGCCTGGAGGTCTTCGTCTCTGCCCTGGAGACCACCAACCGCTTTCAAGTCCTCTCCCGCCCATCCGTTTTTGCACTGAACAACAAAAAAGCCGTCATCACCTCCGGTCGCCTCATCCCTGTGCCTGCCCAGACGGTGCAGAACCTGAACAACAACAACCTCGGCACCTTCACCACGACCATCGACTACCGGGATGTGGTGCTAAAGCTAGAAGTCGTCCCCCTCATCAATGAAGATGGAGAGGTGAATCTCACCATCGCCCAGGTCAATGACACCGTGGTGGACAATGCCGTCATCGCCCAGAACACCGTGCCCATCATCGCCACAGAGCAGCTCGTCACCTCCGTCAATGTCCGCGATGGCAATACCATCGTGCTCGGCGGTCTGATCTCTGAGAGCGACAAGAAAAACACCTCCGGCACCCCCATCCTCAGCCGCATCCCAGGCGTGGGGAATCTCTTCAAGCGCAACCAGAACAGCAGTGAGCGCAAAGAGCTGCTCATCTTCATCCAGCCCAAAGTGGTCAGCAGCGATGGCGAGCTGAGCCTTACCTCTGCCAAAGAAGACTACCGCACCCGTGTCGGTGCGGAGGCAGCGCAGAGATTCCCCGAAGAGGTGAAGATCGCGCCCGCCCGCAAGCCGAGTGCTGAACAAAGCGGTGCCGCCCCTGAGAAGAAAGGCAACTTCTTCCAGCGCATGTTCCGCCGAAGCAGCAACACAGCCCCGCAGCGCTAAGCCCGCCCCTTGTGGCACAGGCTGCCGCTGGTGGGCGGCAGCTTTTGGGGCTCCTGAGATTCCCCCAACGCAAGGCGTCATCGAAATCCACCCTCACGCGGCTCACTTCACCGTGATCCATAAGGGGGAGGACCATGCCATGTTGCCATCCGCTTGCTCAATGCGCAGGTAGTAGCGGTTTTCACCGGCCAGCGGAGCCTCGTCTTTCCAGGTGGCAGTCACGGATTTGCTGCCCGGCTCCAGGATGTGGTAGTTCACCTCGTTGCGCACGATCGTCAGCCGTTTCACCACGGCGGTGCCTTCGATGTGAA
>JAIWOJ010000003.1 GCA_020216965.1 Prosthecobacter sp. | reverse complement strand
ACCACCTCCAGGTAGCGCATCACATCCGCTGGCTGCGGGGCCAGGGCGGCGATGGCCTTGGCTGCGTCCACCGCACTGCCACCGCCCAGGCCCACGATGACCTCCGCCTGCATCGTGCGTGCATGTTTCGCGCCCTGACGTGCGTCATCCAGCGTGGGCTCGGCGCGGATGCTAAAGACTTCTGCTGCCACACCGGCGGCAGCCAGTGGAGCCATGAGAAAATCCGCCCGCTCCGGGTGAGCGCCGGTCACGATCAAGGCGCGTGTGCCCAGGCTATGGCATAGAGCACCCGCTTGTGCAGAGACCCCGCAGCCAAAAAGGATGCGTCCAGCGGTGGCAAATTCAAAGGTCATGCGTGCATCGGGACGGCAAAGTGCCTGTGCCGTCAAGCTGCCATGCGCGTCGTCCGTTACGGCACCGTCAGCGGACGCCCATTGTCCGCCGGGCCGAGGCTGATGAGAAAAGGCACTGCCCGTCGGGCCCAGGCAGCGGCATCAGGGAAGCCACCTGCCTCATCCCCAAAGCAACTGCGCAGCATGTCGGTATCAATGATGCCAGGATTCAGAGGGATGATGGCGACCTTACCAGCGGTCTCTTGCGCGGTGGCTTGGGAGAGCCCTTCGATGCCATACTTCGTAGCGCAGTAAGGGGCCACCTCGGGGGCGGTGCAGCGGCCCCAGCCTGAGGAAAAATTCACCACCACGCCGCTGCCGCGCTTTAGCATCAGTGGCAGCAGATGGCGCATGAGGTTTGCCGGGCCTTTGAGGTTCACATCCACCACATGGCTAAAATCGGCGGCGGAGATCTGCCAAAGCGGGGCGTTGGGGTTGATGATCGCTGCATTGTTGAGCACGAGGTCAGGCAGGCCGCAGAGGCGCGTGGCTTCTGCGCAAAAGGCAGCCACTTGGGCGTCATCTGCCACATCACAGATGGCAAAGTAATGCGGTGCTGGATGAGCCGCCGTCAGCTCGGCAATGGCAACAGCGTCCCGCCCGCAGCCTGCGACATTCCAGCCGTGCTGGATAAACTCGGCAATCATCGCACGGCCCAAGCCGCGCGTGCAGCCTGTGATGAGGACGGTTGGATGCGCAGAATGTTTTGAGTTTTTCGGCATGGCAGCTCTCTGGATGCAGCAAAATTCTAAAAAGAAAAGCGCGCCCGCTTTCCATCTCCATCCCGTAAAAACGCTACCCGAAACCCAAACTCTACCTCTATGTTGACTGCTACCATGCCAACCATCCAGACCGCTGCCAATGGCCGCAAGTTCCCCAAGTTCGATCTCTATCGTCTGCTACACACGGTGTTTCAGCCCACCTTTGGCTGCCGGATTTGCATTTTGATCGATCTGCCTGATCTCGCGGAGGCAAAGGGCATGGCTTTCCTGAAAAACCCGGCCCGTGCCATCCAGGGCCGCGCTTATGAATATTTTTACAAGGGGCTGCATGGCGGTGTGATGGATGAGCTCGCCCTGAAAGGTGGCGAGATGTTTGCCTACCTGCAAACCGGTGGCAGCAATCTGGACCTGCCTGATGAATGTGTGGATATGGAAGGCAAGCGCCTCAGCCTGGAAAAAGACATTTATCCAAACTACGACATCATCCTGGCCATCACCACCTTCTCCGCCACGGCACCGCTCACAGCCTTTGCCAAGCAATATGGCTTCCGCGGCGCGACACTGCATGGGCTGAACGAGATCATCCTTAATAGCGGCCTGGCCGTGGACTACGAGGAGGTCAGCCGCGATGCGGAGAAGCTCCGCCTAGCCATGACCCGTGCAGACAGCGTGGAGATCGACTTTGGCCTGGAAAGCGGGGAGGTGCTCACGGCACGGCTGGAGCTCGGCGGCCAAGAGGCGCAAAAATCTCACGGCCTGTGCCGGGGCAGCGAGCCTGATGTGGCTAACCTACCTGCTGGGGAGGTGTATTTTGTGCCAAAGAGCGCTGAGGGGCAATTCCCGATGAAATATGAGGATGGCACCTTGGGCAGGCTCATCGTCACTGGCGGGCGGATCATCCGTAGCGAGCTGATCGCTGGCAACCAGGCCACGATCGATGCGCACAATGCGCGTCTGCTTGATGATCCCATGACGGGCGTGCTGGGAGAGCTGGGCTTTGGCACGCAAGTGCTGCCTGTTTCAGGCTCCGACATCCAGGATGAAAAGGTGCTGGGCACCTGCCACCTAGCTACAGGGCGCGATGACCACCTGGGCGGTCACATCACGCCAGATCAGTTTAAGCGTCGCCAAAACGCCACCCACGATGACATCCTCTTCGCCCCCCACAAGACGCCCAACTTTGACATCAAGCAGGTGCGCATGACACGCGGGCACCAGCGCGAGGTGCTCATTGAGCACTTTCAGCCCGCCAAATACCTCCTGGATGCCCTGGCGGCAGATTGACCTGGGGCGTGCCCCGGATGGATGGGCGGTCACGCGATGTACTCGCGGAATAGACCGCCCATCATGGCCCCCAGAGGCAGGTTCATTTTACCCGGTGAAAAATCACCGCGTGTGAAAAGTGTCACCGCATAAGGCGTCGTGCCGTGGTAAAAGAACAGGGCTTCGTGGTCCCATTCCCCATAGTTGCCGGTCTTGCCCCCTGCGTAGGTGATGTGGCGTGGTAGGTAGAGGCGGCCAAAACCATATTGATCCCGCCGCATCGCCTCTAGCAGCAGCTCACAGCCATGGTCGAGGCGGTAATTCACACAGCGCTCAAAAAACTCTGCGTAAAAGCGTGGCGAGAGTTGATTGGCCAGGATGTGAGAGACGGGCAGGTGATACTTCCAGCGGAAGGCTGCCTCATCGTGCCCGTCCAGCAGTGAGTGCAGGACCATCCAGGAGGAATTCAGGCTCTTATCGCACACATACACGATGTGCATGAACTCTTCGTAGCTACAAGCCCCCTGGCGTTTCTCCAGCAGCATCGCCGCGATGGGCGGCTTTGGCATGGAGCCGCCAAAAAACAAACGATCCGCCTGATACTCCGCCAGATATTGGCCCGTGTGCAGGTTTTTCACCGCGTAACCCACACGCGCATCCCTGCGGTGGGTGCGGTAAAAATGCTCCATCTGTGCCGTCCAAGCTCTGCCCTGCCCGCCATACGGATGGTAGCGAAAACGTGCTCCAGAGGCCAGAAAGCGCTCATGAAACTCCCACTTTGCAGCATTCCGCCGGGTGCCGCCATCCACTAGCACGCCGCCGGGGCTCACGCAGGCCGGTAGGGCTAGCGGCGGCAGCAGAGCCGTCAGGCGGCGCAGGCATTCACGGCGTGTAGGCAGCATGCTCATGCCTCAATAAGGCCAGCGGTAGGGCGCATTGTGGATGAGCTTGTTCTTTGGATAAGGAGCGATGCGCACCTGATTCTTCGAGTTGCCGCTGAGCAGCCAGACATTCGCATCATCCATCGCGTGCAGAAAGCCGATGTGGCCGCTGTTTGCCTGGTCCACCGTCAGGGGCTGAAGGATGCACACTGCCCCGTAGGTAGCAGCCACCGGACGGCCCCAGCCCCACCAGTCAGACACGCGGGCGCTGCCCTGCGGTGGATAGCCGACGCGGGCGAGGCACCAGTTCACAAAAGCAGCGCACCATGCCGTCTCATCTTTCAGCAGGCTGCCGCTGATGCCGCAGCTTCGGAGGTAGTCCAAGATGCGTGGATTGTCCCCCTGCGCCCACTCCTGCACCCCCTGCTCCATGATGGCGATCTGCATCCAGGGCGGCGGTGCGGAAAAACTCGTCGGAGCCGCTGCCACGTCAGGCGGCATCCCCGTGACGGTGCCATTCACATTCACGATCTGGCCTGGGAAAAGCACCTTCCAGTTCCCCGTGCCCCATTCCACGAGGCCCGGATTGAGCTTCTGAAACTGAGAGAGCGTCATGCCAAATTTTTTGGCGATCTTGCTGGGATTATCCCCCGGCTGGACAGTGTATTGAGCCATGGGCAGCAGCCTAGCCCAGAGCCCGGCAGACAGGAAGGGCATTTCTTAAAAATCATTCGATGAGAAACAGACCTCCTCCAGGCTGATGTCTGCGCAGGAAAAAAATGGCTGGTTTTGCAGGAAATAACCTGAACCTCCGCTATGGCCTGGCCCATGAAGCCCCTGACGCCTGCGGTCTGGCTGGCCGTGCTGGCATGTCTGCCCATGGCCCTTGCCCAGCCCGCTGCCCTTCCCATGAAGCCCCCTTTTGCCAAGAAGCGCCCCTATTCCTACACCCACCACGGGATCACGGTGGAGGATCCCTGGCACTGGTTGCGTGATCCGGCTTACCCGAAGATCCAAGATAAAGACGTGCTCGACTACTTGCGGGCTGAGAACCTCTACTTTGAGACTAGCATGAAGGCCGTGCAGCCTCTGGTGGAGGCTCTCTTTGAGGAGCTCAAAGGGCGCATCCAGGAAGATGACAGCAGTGTGCCCCAAAAGGATGGTGACTGGATCTATTGGTCCACCTTTACCAAGGGGGCTCAATACCGCCGCCACTATCGAAGACCTGCCCAAGGAGGGCCAGAGCAGCTCATCCTCGATCAAAATGAGCTCGCCAAAGGCAAGGATTACTTCCAACTGGGAGACCTCACCATCAGCCCGGATGGCAGGCTCATGGCTTACGCCATCGATGTGGATGGCTCGGAGCGCTTTGAGGTGCATTTCCGCGACCTATACACCGGCCAGGACCTACCCGATGTGATCCCAGGGACTCTTTCGAATCTTGTTTGGACTTCCGACAGTCGCGGGCTTGTTTTTGGCTATGCGAATGAGCATTGGCGCACGGACAATATTCACTACCACCGCCTGGGAGACGAGGTGAGTCAGGCCCGCCTGATTTACCGTGAGCCTGACCCTGGTTTTAGCTGCGATGTGGCTCTTAGTGCGCAGGAGGATTGGATCATCATCAGCACAGGAGATCAGGTGACCAGTGAGGTGCGGCTAGTGCCCGCAGCGGCACCTCTCACGCCCGCCATCCTCGTCAGCCCACGCAAAACCGGGCGTGAGTATGACGTCGATGTCCGGGAGGGCCTCCTTTATATCCTGACCAATGATGAGCATGTGAACTTCCGCCTCGCCACGGCTAGCCTAGACAACCCAGGAGAATGGCAAACGCTCATTCCAGGTTCAGACCGGCATTACCTCACCGACTTTACCCTTTTCAAAGACTTTTTTGTTACGGAAGGCCGCGTGGAGGGCTTGGATGAGGTCGAGGTTCGGCGTTATCACGCGCCGCTGGTGCCAGAGCGCATCGTTTTCCCCGAATCCAGTTACACCGCTGGGCTCGGGCCAAATCCAGAATATGTCACGGAGAAGCTGAGGTTGGACTACGAGTCGATGGTGACCCCAGAGACAGACTATGATTATCATGTGGCCGAGCGCCGTCTGGAGCCCCTGAAGGTGCAGCAGATTCCTAGCGGCTATGACCCTGCTGAGTACCAGACGGAGCGCATCAGCATCACGGCGCGTGATGGCACCGCAGTGCCTGTTTCCATCCTCATGAAAAAGGGCTTCAAAAAAGACGGTAGCCAGCCCCTGCACCTCTACGCCTACGGAGCCTACGGTCATGCCACACCGCCGGACTTCAGCGCCAGCCGCCTCTCTCTCGTGGATCGCGGCTGGGCCTACGCCATCGCGCATGTACGTGGTGGCGATGACTTGGGCCACGCATGGTATCTGGATGGCAAGCTCGATAAGCGCACGAACACCTTCAACGACTTTGTGGATGCTGCACGCGCCCTGATCCAGCGAGGCTACACCTCAGTAGGCAAGGTCAGTGCCAGCGGTGGGAGTGCAGGAGGGGAGCTGATGGGGGCCGTGGTCAACCAAGCGCCTGAGCTTTTCGGGGCTGTGGTCGCTCATGTGGCCTTCGTGGATGTGCTTAACACCATGCTTGATCAGGATTTACCCCTTACCCCAGGGGAGTGGCCAGAGTGGGGAAACCCGATCAAGGATAAAGCCGCCTTTGAGTTTATCCGCAGTTACAGCCCTTACGACAATGTGCGCCCTCAGGACTACCCGCCCATGCTTTTCACGGCTGGGCTGAATGATCCCCGTGTCACCTACTGGGAGCCTGCCAAAATGGTCGCTAAGCTCCGTGCGATGAAGACGGATACAAACATCCTGCTGCTGAAGACCCACATGGACGCTGGTCATGGCGGCAAGTCCGGCCGCTACGAACACCTGCGAGAGGCGGCTGAGGAGATGGCCTTCATCCTCTGGCAAATGGGCGGCTGAATCAGGCCGCTCTGGTGACTTGCAGGGTGGTGACGATGACGTGATGCCCGCCAGGCGGGAGACGCACGGCAGCCTCTCCGGCGTTTGCAGCCTCCACGCACAGGAAGCCACGGTAGGCTTCATCAGGCAGGTCAGGAAGACGCTTGGATTTATCAATCCAGGGATTCCAGACGACGGTGGTGCCGCTGCCTAGCTTATCGATGATGAGTCTGCGGTCCCAGGCTGGGTCATCGACGACAACTCCTGCGGTGCTGACATATTGGCGG
This sequence comes from Prosthecobacter sp., assembly GCA_020216965.1. Classification (GTDB taxonomy): domain Bacteria; phylum Verrucomicrobiota; class Verrucomicrobiia; order Verrucomicrobiales; family Verrucomicrobiaceae; genus Prosthecobacter. Next base: position 12,750 of record JAIWOJ010000003.1, on the reverse strand, counting down.
TCCACCTCACAGCCAAAGGTGATTTCCCCCTCCTGAAGGCGCTGAGCGGGGGTGCCCACTGTATCCAGGTATCGTGCCCCTTTGAGTCCACGCACCGTGGTTTGTGCGATATCGCCCACAGCCAGATAAGTATGCAGTGCTTCCGTAATGACCATGGCCTCTGTGCCGTTGTTTTGCGTCATCAAAGAGACTTCGAGCTTCGCTCCCAGGCTGATGCCGACGTGGCAGGTGAAATCATGTGGCCAGACGTCACACGTCTGTCCTGTGCTCCGTAGGCGAAAGAGCATGGACACATGATCGAGCTGGGCGTCTGCGCGCAACAGCTCCCATCGCTGAATACGCGCGATACCGTGCATGGGCTTTGTAGGATCTGAGGGGTGGGCATTGAACCAGGGCCAGCAGATGGGGATGCCGCCTCGAATCGCCTTGCCAGGGCTCAGGGTGGCTTGGGGGCTGAGATAAAGCACAGGCTGGTCCTGGCCCATAGGCTGCCAAGTCATGACGTGGGCTCCATTTTCGGCCACGCTGGCAGAGCAGGCGGGGTGCTTGATGGAGTAGGTGCGGAAACCGCCTGGGCTGTCTTCGGCCTGGATGCAATCGGGGAGGAGCATGTAACGCTGCTAACACAAAGTAGGAAGGTCTGCTTGGCCGTTTTTTCCGTTAAGGTTGATTGAATGCGCGCTCGCCTAGGGCAGTCTGTGGCTGGTCATGTGCGTTCATGCCATTTTTTCCACGCAAACTATGTCCCTGAGATCCATGGGACTTTGGGCAGGTGGGATGATTTTGTCCCTGATGATGACCATCTATGCCCAACTGCCTCTGCCCAGGCAGCCATGGGAGGCGCAGGTCACCCGTGCAGCACCGGGTGCATTTGTGCCGCTGCAGCCCTGCAAGGTGGAGTATGTGCTTAGTTGGAACAATCTTCTGTCTGCAGGATCGGCTGTGGTAAGGATGCAGCAAGCAGGCGCTTACCAAGTGGCTCGTGCCCAGGCAGGTACCACCGGGCTGGCGCGTGCCTTGTGGCGCTATGACTGTGCGATGACTTCAGTGATGCAGCGCGGCCCCCTGCGTGCGCAATACATGGAGCACTCGGAGACAGATGCGCGCGAAACGATTGCCTACAAGGTGGCCTTTGAGCCAGGGCAGGTGAGCACAGAGACAGTGTTGACCCCGAGAGGTAGTTCCGCGCGCCGCAGCACCACAACGTGTGCCTATGGCCCTATGGATGACCTGCAGTCCGCCATCCTCTATCTGCGCAGCCAGCCCCTGCGGACGGGAGATACCATCACCCGTGTCGTGCAGCCTTTTGATCGCCCGTACTTAGCCACCTTCACTGTCTTGGGACGCGAGAAGCGCCGCGTGGAGGGGGTGGACTATCCCACGATCAAAATCGATGTGAAGATTCGCAGACTCGATCGGCGCACACTGGCTCTAGGCAGCTTTAAGAAAATGAAAACAGCCACTATCTGGGTCAGTGATGATACCTGGAGATTGCCGGTAGAGATGCACGCCAGCATTTATGTAGGCTTCATTTCTGCCACACTGAAAAAACGCGAGGAGCTGGCTGGTCCAGACGCCGCGTGCGCTTTACCCGCAGGCATGTGACGCAGTCGCTAATACGTCTTTCAGTCTGGCCCTGGCAGATCTGCTGGTGGCCTCAGCGCCGCGTTCAGTACCCCGGCCGTCACCTCTCCCTCCCAGCGGCTAATAGCGATGGTGGCAACGCCGTTGCCGATGAAATTTGTGAGAGCCCGGCACTCACTCATGAAGCGATCAATACCCACGATAAGAGCCAGTGACTCCACGGGCACAGAGGGCACGACTGCCAAGGTGGCAGCCAAAGTGATAAAGCCTGCACCCGTCACACCACTCGCCCCCTTGGAGGTAATCATCGCTACCAGGAGCAGGCTGAGTTGCTGCCCTAGGTCCAGAGGCGTGTCCGTTGCCTGTGCCAGGAAGACAGCGGCCATCGTCATGTAGATATTCGTCCCATCTAAATTGAAGCTATAACCGGTGGGCACCACCAATCCCACCGTGGCTGGTGCGCACCCTAGACCACGCAGTTTCTGCATGAGCAGAGGTAGCGCAGTCTCGGAAGAACTGGTGCCAAGCACTAACAGTAGCTCTTCTTTGATATAGCGCAGATAGCGTAGGATGGAAAAACCGCACCAACGCGCGATGCCACCCAAAACCACCAGCACAAAAAACCCAGAAGCAAGGTAGAAACCAAGCATCAATGAGACCAGCCTACCTAGTGAGCCGATGCCGTAGCTGCCTACCGTGAAGGCCATCGCGCCCAGCGCACCCAAAGGTGCCGCCTTGACCACAATGCCCATGATTTTAAAAAAAACCTCACCCCCGTGCTCAATGGCGGTCAAAATCGGTCTGCCCTTTTCCCCCATGCCAGCCAAAGCGAAAGCCGTCAGCAGAGCGACAAAAAGCACCTGCAGCAGATCACCGCCGGTGAAAGCGCCCACAAAACTTCCAGGGATGATGCCCAAGAGAAAGTCCGCCGTGCTCATTCCCTCTGCCTTATCCGCATACTGATGTGCGACTGCTGACGCCGTCGCCCCCAAATCGGCCACATTCGCATGGAAACCTGCCCCCGGCTTCATGACATTCACCACCAGCAGCCCTACGAGCAGCGCCACGGTGGACACCAGCTCAAAGTATAGCAGCGCCTTGCCGCCGATTCGCCCCAGCTTCTTTAAATCTCCCATAGACGCCACCCCATGCACCACCGTGCAGAAAATCACGGGCGCGATCATCATCTTGATGAGCTTGATGAAACCGTCACCCAGAGGTTTCAACGCCTTCCCTTGTTCAGGAAAACAAGCACCCAGGGCGATCCCCAAAACCACAGCAATCAAAACCTGAATGTAAAGGATTCGATACCAGGGCGTGCGCGTCGTTGGATAGAACATCCTGGGCATCAAAAGGCAGTAGGGCAGCCTTTGTGAACAACTTTTTAAAAAATCAGGCTGAAAAATATAAAATATCATTTGCCAATTCTTCATCCTGCCCCACTGTCGCGCCCCCCAGCCCCGGGCTTTCCCCCAAAGCCTGGCTGAATCGAGCCTACCCAAGGCTCATTTCGCTATCGGAGCAGTGAACCGGAAAAGCACTGTGCATACTCTGAAAAATCAGAGTCGGCACTTTGTCTAAACCGTTCCCACCGCCCGACGAGGCTACCTCCAATCAGGAACGGATATTCCCGCCCTCAGACAACATGCCCACCATCAATCAGCTCGTCAGACATGGCCGCAAGGACAAGGCGGAAAAGTCGAAGTCGCCGGCGCTTTCCAAGTGCCCGCAACGTCGTGGCGTCTGCCTCCAGGTTATGACCCGCACGCCGAAGAAGCCAAACTCAGCTCTCCGTAAGGTCGCCAAAGTGCGTCTGACCAATGGCTACGAGGTCATCGCCTACATCGGTGGTGAGGGACACAACCTCCAAGAGCATAGCATCGTCTTAGTCCGTGGTGGCCGTGTCAAAGACCTTCCTGGTGTGCGCTATCACATTGTTCGTGGAACGCTCGATTGCTTGGGGGTCGAGAAACGCCGCCGGGGTCGCTCCAAATACGGTGCGAAGCGTCCTAAGCCAGGCGCAGCAGCCGCCCCAGCTAAAGGCAAAAAATAAGCACGCCCCAGATTTTCAGCTTTCGCTCCTCTTTAACCCTACTCTTCCGAAATTATGGCCCGCAGGAAACGAGTTTACGACAAAAAGATCGTCAAAGACTCCCGCTATGATAGTGAGATCGTCGCGCGGCTTATCAGCCGCGTGATGGTCAGTGGCAAAAAATCGGTGGCAGAAAGCATCGTCTATTCTGCGATTGATCTGCTTAACGAGAAGACTGAAACGATTGATCCACTGGAGCTTTTCCACCGCGCAATCGAGAACGCGAAGCCTAAAGTGGAAGTGAAAGCGCGTCGTGTCGGCGGAGCTACTTACCAGGTGCCCTTGGAGGTATCGCCAGCCCGTTCTGAATCTCTCGCCATGCGTTGGATCGTCGGTTATGCCAGAGGTCGTAAAGGACAGCCTATGCACCGCGCATTGGCTAATGAGTTGAAGGAAGCTGCCCAGGGGCAGGGCTCCTCCGTTCGCAAGCGCGACGATGTGCATAAACAAGCCCAAGCCAACCGTGCCTTCGCTCACTTCCGCTTCTGATTCTATTCCGCTCCCATAGGTTTAACCCCCCTAGCCTTTCTTAAAGTCTCCATGTCAAACCCAAACTCTCCCAACCGCGAATTTCCCCTGGAGCGCACCCGTAATATCGGGATCTGCGCTCACATCGACGCGGGCAAGACGACACTGACTGAGCGTATCCTCTTCTACACCGGCATGATCCACAAGATCGGTGAGGTGCATGATGGGGCGGCTACGACCGACTGGATGGAGCAGGAAAAAGAGCGTGGTATCACGATTACCTCTGCTGCCGTCACAGCAAAATGGAAGCAGTTAAAAGAAGAGGGCATCTACAAGACCCGTGAGTTAGAAGACATTCGTGTCAATATCATCGACACCCCTGGTCACGTCGATTTCACCGCTGAAGTCGAGCGCTCCTTGCGTGTGCTTGATGGTGCCATCTTTGTGCTTTGTGGTGTTGCAGGGGTTCAGCCTCAGTCTGAAACGGTTTATCGTCAGGCTGAAAAATATGGAGTCCCTCGCATCGCGTTCGTCAATAAGATGGATCGAACAGGTGCGAACTTCGAGCGCGTTGTGCAAGATGTGCGCGAAAAACTCGGTGCGCCAGCTTATCCTATTCTCATCCCTATCGGTGCCGAAGATCAGCTTTCTGGGCAAATCGATGTAGTGAACCAGAAAGCTATCATTTACTCGGATAGTGACAAATGGGGTTCTACCTATGTCGTTCGTGATTTGGAGGGTGACGAGGTTGCTAAAGCCAAAGCTGCCTATGATGAACTCCTGGATGCTGTTTGCAGCGCGGATGATGAATTGGGAATGATGTTCCTGGAAGAAAAACCAATCGGACCCAAAGAGCTCAAAGCAGGGCTCCGTCGCGCTGTTATCGCAAATAAAATCATCCCAATGGCTGGCGGCTCCGCCTTCAAAAACAAGGGAGTCCAGTATCTTATCGATGCCGTCATTGATTACCTTCCTGGTCCTCTCGATATCGAGCCACAGAAAGGAACTGTCGTCGATGAGCCTGGGAAAGTCATTGAAGCGATCCCGGATGATAATGGCAAATTCATCGCCTTAGGCTTCAAGCTCTGGTCTGATAAATTTGGACGCCTCGTATTTTTCCGCGTCTATTCTGGAAAAGTCTCCAAGGGAGACACAATTTACAATCCGAGAACTCGGAAAACAGAACGTGTCGGACGCCTTATTCAAATTCAGGCCGCAGTTCATAAAGATATCGACACCTGCTATTCAGGAGACATTGCTGCCCTCGTCGGTGTGAAGGATGTGCGCACGGGAGATACTTTCTGTGATGAGAGCCTAGATGTGCAGCTAGAGCCTCCGACCTTCCCAGAGCCTGTCATTAGCATGGCCGTCGAACCGAAGACGAAGGGAGATCAAGAACGCATGGCCAACGCGCTTCAACGCCTTTCGGAAGAAGACCCAACCTTTTTCGTCAAAACTGATGAGGAAACCGGCCAGACGATCATCGCTGGAATGGGTGAGCTTCACTTGGAGATTCTCTGCGATCGCCTCAAAAGGGAACACAAAGTTGAGACAAACACCGGCAAGCCACAGATTGCCTATCGCGAGACTCTTACGCAGGAAGCTGACGGAGAAGGAAAGCTCGTCAAACAATCCGGTGGGCGTGGACAGTACGGTCACGTTGTGATCAAGGTTCGCCCAGGCGAAAAAGGCTCAGGGATTGTTGTCGAAAACAAAGTTGTCGGCGGTACGATTCCCAAAGAATTTATCAACCCTGCAAAAGCTGGCTGCATAGAAGCTGCCCTTAATGGTGTCATTGCTGGTTACCCAGTGATCGACATGCACATTGATCTGGTTGATGGGTCGAGTCACGAAGTGGACTCGAACGAAAATGCATTCAAAATGGCTGGCATCTTTGCTGTCAAAGACGCACTCAAGAAGGCGAAGTGCATTCTTCTCGAGCCAATCATGGCAGTAGAATGCACGACACCGGAAGATTATCAGGGTGACATCATGGGCGACCTCAATCGTCGCCGTGGTAAGATCCTGGGTATGGATAGCCGTGGGGCCACAGCAATCCTTAGAGCGGAAGTCCCCTTGGCCGAAATGTTTGGCTATTCCACTGCCATCCGCACTCTCTCATCAGGACGCGCCAGCTATTCCATGCAGCCTTCTCATTTTGAGCAGGTTCCACAGCAAATTGTGGATCAGATCGTCGAACAGCGCGGCGGTTCCAAATCCTGATCTACCCTTCAGTAAGAATATTTTCAAGACGGACACAAGCCATGAACAATCAAAAAATTCGCATTCGCCTCCGCGCCTATGACTATCGCACGCTTGATAAAAGCACGGCAGATATCGTAGAGACCGCCAAGCGCACGGGCGCCAAGGTGGCAGGTCCAATTCCACTGCCGACCCGGATCGAAAAATTCACCGTGAACCGTTCACCGCATGTGGATAAAAAGTCCATGGATCAGTTCGAAATCCGTACGCACAAGCGTCTCCTTGATATCGTTGATCCTACTTCACGCACTGTGGATGAGCTAAAAAAGCTCAATCTCCCTTCTGGCGTGGACATCACCATCAAGATCTAAACCCCTACCCATTTGACCCTACAGGAGGATACCACCATGGCACTCGGCTTGATTGGAAAGAAACTCGGAATGACTAAAGTGTACACCGATAAAGGGGAGGCCATTGCCGTCACCGTTGTCGATGTTTCCGGGAACAAAGTTATTCAGGTCAAACAGAAATCCGGCAAAGATGGTTACAGCGCCGTCCAAGTTGGTTATGGAGATCAAAAAGAAGCTCGCATAAATAAGCCATTGCTTGGGCACTTCAAGAAGCATGGATGCTCACCAAAGCGTATCGTGAAAGAATTTCGCTTTGATTCTGACGAGCAACTGCCAGCGACGGAAACTGAACTCAAAGCAGATCTCTTCACTTCAGGCCAATGGGTCGATGTGATTGGCACTACCAAAGGCAAAGGTTTTCAGGGTGTGATGAAGCGCTGGAACTTTGGTGGTCAGCCCGCGACTCATGGTCATATGATGCACCGTCGTCCTGGTTCTATCGGTTGTCGTTTGACACCTGGTCTGGTCTGGAAAAACCAAAAAATGCCAGGTCATGATGGCGTGGAGCGTGTTACAACACAGAATCTGAAAGTAATTCAAAGCCGACCCGAAGATGGCTTGTTGCTCATCAGTGGTTCAATCCCTGGCAATAAAGGTAGCATTATCGTCGTGCGTCCCGCCAAGAAGAAACCCGCACCTGCTGGTAAATAACACAGGAGAAAATATCAACTATGTCAGCTATCGTTCTCTCACTAGATGCCGCGAAGCAAGCGAACTTGAATCTTGTGGAAGGCCACAAGGGCAAGCAGGCTCTTCACGAGACCGTCGTGGCTTACCGAGCTAACCGCCGTCAAGGTAACGCGCACACGAAAAATCGTTCAGAAGTCGCGGGTTCTGGAAAAAAACTCTGGAACCAAAAAGGAACTGGAAACGCGCGTATGGGCTCGAAGCGCTCCCCTATCTGGAGTGGTGGTGGCGTAGTTTTTGGCCCTCGTAACACGACGATCTGGGCAAAGAAGACAACCAAAGCTACACGCAAATTGGCTCTGCGTACAGCATTGACTGCCCGAATCAAAGATGGGGCTGTTCTTACCATTCCTGGATTGTCAATTGTTGATGGTAAGACCAAAAGCTTCGTTAGCACAGTCAAATCTCTTTCCAGCGCCGAAAAGCTTCTGGTGATTGGTTCTTTTGACGATACTACCTTTCGCGCTGCTCGCAATGTGCAGAGTGTGCAGCTCATCTCCGCTGATGATGTGAATGCAGAGCAGCTCCTGAATTACCCACAGGTGCTGGTCACCCAAGAAGCCCTTGAAACCCTTGCTAGGAGGACCGCCTGACCATGCCACAAGACCCACATTCTGTGATCAAGACCATCCGCCTGAGCGAGAAAGCCACGCGCCTTGGCGAAGAAAACAATGAGTATGTTTTCATTGTTGACCGCGCTGCGAACAAAATTGAGATCAAGTCAGCAGTTGAGAAACACTTTGGCAAAAAAGTCGCTGCAGTTCGCACGGCTACTTTTGATGGCAAGTCTCGACGTGAACGTCGTGCTGATGCAGGTCGCACCATTCATTACAAAAAAGCGATCGTGCGCTTAAAAGAAGGCGAACGACTCGACCTCGTCTAACTTCCCAACCCGGTTCTGAAATCTTAACCTAGAGGATCTAAGCTATGGCGCTGAAAACTTTCAAGCCCAATACCCCATCGAACCGCTACAAGGAGTGGAACTCTTTTGAAGAGATCACTAAAGATAAGCCCGAGCGCGCTTTAACAGTAGCACTCCGTAAATCCGGTGGTCGTAATAACACTGGACGTATTACTTGCCGCCATATCGGAGGTGGTGCTGTTCGCCGTTATCGTCTCATTGATTTCAAGCGTGAGCGGCGTGATGAAGCTGCTAAAGTTGTTGCCATCGAATACGATCCTAACCGCTCGGCACGTATAGCCCTGATTGAGTATAAAGACGGCCAAAAAGCCTACATCTTAGCCCCCGCTGCCTTGAACGTAGGAGCTACCGTCATGGCTGGTGAGAAAGCTGCTCCTGAAATCGGCAACGCACTTCCGCTTCGCAAAATTCCTCTTGGAACCAGCATACACAACGTAGAATTAGTGCGCGGCCAAGGTGGAGTTGCTGCTCGAGCAGCGGGTCAAGCTGCTATTCTTTCCAACCGCGAGGGTGAATATGCCTTAGTACGCATGCCATCAGGAGAAGTGCGGAAAATTCATGCAGAATGCTATGCTACTATTGGCGCGGTAGGAAATAGTGAACATATGAACGTAGTTTCTGGCAAGGCAGGCCGGACGCGCTGGAAGGGCACTCGTCCAACTGTTCGCGGCATGTGCATGAACCCTATCGACCACCCGAATGGCGGTGGTGAGGGAAGATCGAAGTCTGGTGGTGGTCGTCAGCACCTCTTGAGCCCGTGGGGACATGCGAAAGGTGAAAAGACCCGTAACAAAAAGAAGGCCACAAACAAACTGATCGTGCAAACTCGTCACGCTAAGAAGTAACCTACCCCTGTTTCCTGATCCATGCCACGCTCCCTCAAAAAAGGTCCTTTTGTCCAGCAGGCTCTGCTCGACAAGGTGGATAAGATGAATGAATCCAAAGGCGCAAAGCGCCCTATCAAAACCTGGGCACGGTCTTCGATGATTACCCCAGACCTCGTGGGCCATACCTTCCTTGTCCACAATGGTAAGGATTTCGTGAGTGTCTATGTCACTGAAAATATGGTTGGTCACCGGCTTGGTGAATTCGCGCTCACGCGTGTCTTCAAAGGTCACGGCGCTCACACGGTAAAAGCTGCTAAGTAATTATTGCATTCCTGAGCTACCGAATCATGAACTTAAGCGTCTCCAAGTCTATTCCAATAGTAGCGCTGCTCATCGCAGCTCTACTGCTGAGTAGCTTGCGAGCACAGACCGCATTCGAACTTCAAGAGCTTAATACGACCCTGCAAGTAGCAGCTCAGAAAATCCAAGCTCTCGAGGCACAGCTAGCAGCAGCTAAAGATAAAAATGAGGCATTAGCTCAGAGCGCAGCGGCTTCAAATCAAGAGGCACAAGAACTCAAGGAAAGGTATGAGCGTCTCCGCAGCTTACTAGAGGGCTTAGGCATAGCCGCATTGGAAAGCAATCGTGAGCAAACTCAAGATCGCTTATTATCTGCCCTGGGAGATTTGCGTCTGGCAGAGTCCTCTCGGCAAAAGCTAGCCGATAGCCTCATGGAATTAGCAGAAGCTTCGCTAGCTTTTGCAAAGACGGTCCAAAGTCCAGACCCTGTCACTGGTGACCGATTGCAGAAAGCTTTGGTCAAAGCTGAAGCAACTCTAGCGAGCGCAACATCTCGTGCCAACGATGAAGTCATGCCAACGTCGGCTTTACAAGATACACGGGTTGTGAGCTTAAAAAATGAGCTTGGCATAGCAGTGATCGGCGCTGGGGCGCGTGATGGTATCAAGCCAGGTATGCCCTTCGAGATCTTCCGAGAGGATAAACCCATTGCCAAAGTTCTTATCACAGAAGTGCGCAGCTCTGTAAGCGGTGCCGTAGTGCAAGAATTAGCCTCCGCAACCAATCCGGTTCGTGTAGGTGACCGCGCCCGAGTAGCAATCAATCGTTAAATTATCCACTTTGTTTATGGAAGTAAGATCCACCTACAAATACGCTCGCATCTCATCACAGAAAGCGCGACAAGTCACACGTGCTATCACCGGAATGCCTGTTTCTCAGGCTCTTAGTGTGCTCGACTTCACTCCTAAGAAGGCTGCATTTCTTGTCGGTAAGGTTCTCCGTTCAGCGATTGCTGATGCCAGCAATAATTTTGAACTGGATCCTGAAGAAATGATCGTGGCCAGTGCAGTTGCTACCCCAGGGCCAGCACTTAAACGTATCATGCCTCGCGCTCGCGGTTCTGCTTCCTCTATCAAAAAGCGGATGACGCACATCACCGTAGTCATTGGTGATAAGCCTACAGGGCCAGAAAAGCCAGCCAAGAAAACGAAGGCATCGTCCGACGAATAATCACCCTTCACAATACGCACACTCATGGGACAGAAAGTTAATCCGATCGGCTTCCGCCTTGCAGTCTCCAAAGACTGGCGCTCCAAGTGGTTTGCCACAGGCAAGGAGTTTGCAGATTCCTTGCATAGTGACATAGCAATCCGCAATTATTTGAAGGAAAAGCTTAATGGTGCCGCACTGTCCAAAATTGTGATTGAACGTGCTTGGAATCAGGTGCGCGTCACCCTACACACAGCACGTCCTGGTCTTGTCATTGGAAAGCGCGGTCAAGAAATCGAGGTAATGAGCCAATACATCTCTCAGATGTGCGGTGGCAAGCAGGTCAAAATCGACATTTTTGAGATCAAACAGCCAGAGATTGATGCACAGCTTGTCGCGGAGGGTGTAGCCGTGCAGCTTGAGCGCCGTATTTCTTTCCGTCGCGCTATGAAGCGTGCTGTGCAGACAGCAATGGATCTTGGTGCAGACGGCATCCGAATTCGTGTGGCAGGCCGTCTTGGTGGAGCCGATATTGCACGTGCCGAATGGTACCGCCAGGGCAAAGTTCCTCTTCAGACGCTCCGTATACCGATTGATTATGGATTTCATGAAGCCAAGACTGTTTATGGCATCATTGGAGTTAAAGTGTGGCTGAACCGTGGCAATGCAGGAGAAGGAACCTCAACAGCTCCGCGCCGTGAGCGCCGTGAGCGCCGTGAACGTGACGATCGTGGCGGCCCAGCCCGGCGCGGTGAGCGCGCAGCTCGCCCTCAACGTTCTGAGGCAACGGCGGATGCTCCCTTAGAAAACACGGTACCTCAGCCTACGACCGCTGAATAATCTAGTCTCTTACAACTGATTTCATCATAAAGCTATGGCCCTTCTTCCAAGTCGCGTTAAATACCGTAAAACTCAGCGAGGCAGCCGCGCAGGCAATGCCACTAGCGCCAATAAACTGGACTTCGGTGACTATGGGCTCCAGGTTCTAGAACGTGGCTGGTTGAAGAACAACCAAATTGAGGCCTGCCGTGTTGCAATTACTCGCTTCCTGAAGCGCAAAGGGAAAGTCTTTATCCGCGTGTTTCCGCACAAGCCTGTTACAGCCCGGCCTCCTGAGACACGTATGGGTAAGGGCAAAGGTTCCCCTGAATTCTGGGTTTCCGTCATCCTTCCTGGACACATGCTGTTTGAAATTTCTGGCGTGAATGAGGCTACTGCAAGAGATGCTTGTCGACTTGCAGCTAACAAGCTTGGCTTCCGCACACGTTTTGTCACGCGAGCCATCAGCCACTAATAATCAACACTTTTGAACGATGAAAATCAAAGAACTCCGTGAGCTTTCTGTAGAAGAGCTTGGTGCACGTAAGCGTGAACTCAGACAAGAAATGCTTAACTTGCGTGTGCAACAACAGATCGGTCAACTGGAAAACCCTGCTCGTCTCCGTGTTCTGCGTCGAGAAGTAGCTAGAATCGAGACCCTTATCACTCAGCGCACGCAAACTCCTTCAAAAGCAGCCTAAGCGTATTTTCCTAACCCATTTTTAGAACTGAACGAAGCATCATGAGCGATACAGCAATTGCCCCGGCCCCAGCCAAGGCTCCCGTGCAGAAGACCCGCGTCGGCGTGGTTGTTTCTGACAAAATGAACAAAACCATTGTAGTAGAGGTAGAGCGCCGTGTTCCGCATGCTCAGTTTAAGAAAATTGTCCGCAAAACGTCAAAGTTTTATGCGCATGATGAAAATGGTCAGGCGAAAGAGGGGGATAAAGTCCTTATCGCTGAAACTCGGCCTCTTAGTAAGCTAAAGCGTTGGAATCTTGTGGAAGTTCTCAAGCACTGATCTTTACCGTTATTTATTTTCTAAACCCCCTTACCCTTCCTGGAGGAACCCGCAATGCTTCAAATGGAGTCTTCAATCCCGGTCGCTGACAACACCGGTGCCCGTATGGCAGAGATGATCGGTGTGTTGGGCAAAAAAAACACACGATTTGCCTATGTGGGCGATATTATCACAGCACACGTGCGCGAATCCACCCCTACTGCTAGTGT
>JAIWOJ010000404.1 GCA_020216965.1 Prosthecobacter sp. | reverse complement strand
CCCCTTCAACGGCACCACCGTCATCGGCAGCAAGGAGGCCATGACCTTGGCAAAGCAGCCCAAGAGCATCATCATCATCGGCGCAGGTGCCATTGGCATTGAGTTTGCCTACTTCTTCAATGCCTACGGCACCAAGGTCACCGTGGTGGAAATGCAGCCAAATATCCTCCCTGTGGAGGACACGGAGGTGAGCCAGCTCGTGGAAAAAAGCCTGACCAAAGCGGGCATCCGCATCCTCACCAACACGAAGATCACCAGCACCAGCGAGGACGGCAAGAGCGTGAAAATCGCCGTCGAAGGTGCCGCCACGGAAACCCTGGAGGCCGAGGTGGCCCTCGTCGCCATCGGTGTGGCTCCGGTGCTGCCTGGTGGCATTGAGCTAAAGCTCAGCGACCGCGGCTGGCTGGAGACGGACGCCCGCTATCAGACCAGCGTCAAAGGCATCTACGGCGCTGGGGACATCATCGGGCCGCCCTGGCTCGCCCACGTCGCTAGTTACGAGGCCGTGCAGGCCGTCGAAGGCATGTTCACCAAGCACACGCCGAAGAAAGTCGGCGTCTTCCCAGGCTGCACCTACTGCCACCCCCAGGTGGCCAGCATCGGCCTCACCGAGCGCGCGGCGAAAGAAAAAGGTCTCAAATACAAAGTCGGCAAATTCCCCTACCAGGCCAGCGGCAAAGCCCTGGCGGCGGGCGAGCCCGAAGGCTTTATCAAAATCATTTATGGCGAGCCGCATGGCGAGATCATCGGCGCGCACATGGTCGGCAGTGAGTGCACTGAGCTCGTCGCTGAAATCGGCCTCGCCATGAACCTCGAAGCCACCTGGGATGAAATCGAAGCCACCATCCACGCCCATCCGACCCTGTCTGAGATGGTGAAGGAAGCGACCGAAGTCGCGAAGGGGCATCCGATCCACGTTTAGCCTTCTTCAGTCCCGATTCCGAAGTTCGCTGGGGCAAGAATTTGCCGATTGCAGGCGGCTTCGGAATCTGGGATCATCCTCGTCAAAAGTATGACGCCAAGCAGCCCATGGGAAGCCCTACAATCGGCCTTACAGACGCTTTTGGGACGGACGATTAGTTTTTTCCTGGCTTGCAGTCTCGGTGGTGGCAGTGGCTATGTCTTGTGTGAATGGATCCGTGGTCAAGGCATCTTCTCTACCAAGGAAGTACTGCTGGCGATGGCGGTGATGCCGCTTGGTCTTTTAAGTCTTTTGACGAGCTACGGGTTGATCGTCTTCCCCGTCTGTCTGCTGATCGGGTTTTTGTTTATCCGCTACGAGCTTTCCTTTGCTTGGCTGCTCCTCCCCTTCAGTTTGATAGCCTGGCAGACCTACATCATGTATTAGCTTTGGGCGGCTGAAATGCCCCTGTGACTCGGAAAAGCGGCCCCCAGGTTTAGCGGGCAGACATGCCGCCTTCAAAGCGTCGCCAGTAAATCAGCATGACGGGCAGGATGCTGGCACAGGCGCTTGCGGCCTCTAGCACACGGCCCCAGTCGCGATGCTGGACGGCGGTGGTGATGAGGCTGGTGGCGATGAGAAGGGCGCTGCCGAGCAATAAAACGGCACCAGGGGCCAGCGTCTGCCCCACGGTGGGTAGCTGCAGATCGACCTCATCCCAGAAACGCCAAGCTAGCAGAGCGAGGATCATCATGGGCAGGTAGATCTCGAGACCGCCGCCGCCTGGAGGTTGGTAGTCATACGCCGCGTGGGCGAGGATCACAGTGCCCAGGGTGGTGAGAAAGAAATCCGCCCTGGCAAAGCGCGTGCGCAGCATCTCATAGAGCGCATGGGTGGCCAGACCTGTCAGCGCCACATGCAGGAAATTGGCCGAAAGGAAACGCGGCAGGGCCACGGCACCGCCCATGCTCTGGTAATAATCCAGATTTTCCTCTAGGGCGAAACCCAGGCCGACAAAGGCACCCGTCATCAGCGCCTTGCCGGGGGCGCGCCGCCACAGCAGCCAGGGCATAAAAAATGCGGCCAAGGCCAGCTTACAGATCTCTTCCCGAAGGCCCACGCCAAGGATGAGATGCCAGAGATCCAGCGGGAAGGGGGCGGGCTCCTGGCTCAGGCCGATGCCCATCTCCTGCTCCTGCCAGGCGATCAGGGAGACCGTGGGCCAGATGCTGGCAATGCCGGCCACCACAGGAGCCACAGGCCAGCTCCAGCGCCAATCCTGACGCGGGGTGTGCATGACCAGCAGCCCATACCACAGGCCGGAGGCCATGGCGGTGAGCAGTAAAGCGGCGAGCGGCAGAGTGGCCAACCGGTGCCGCAACAGCCCACACCACTGGAGCCACACATCACCGAGCAGGCTACCCGCCTCGTGCTCCAGGATAGGCGGCACGGCCCGCAGCCAGCCGCGTGCAGCCATCTCAGCCAGGGCGGCGCGGTCTTTGTGCAGCAGGGCCAGCCTCACCGCGGTCTCACGCGCCTGGGCGGCGTCTGGGAATTGTGTGCCTTCACGCATCATCGCGGCCAGGGCGGCGGCGTCTTCATCCGCGCGCAGGAGCAGGCTGGCGTGCAGTTCATTGGCGTGGGGTTGCGGCGGCTCACGTTCGGCTGCTGCCCGGACTTGGGTCGCGGCGTCGCGGCGTTCAGCTTCGTCACTTTTCAGGCAGGCGGCTAGGTAGTCTTCCGCCAGTTGGATCAGGTTTTGCTCCCTGAGGTGATGCTGGAGGAGGGGGCGCACTTCATAGGCCAAGACACGGCCTTCTTTGGCATAGGTAGCCCAGTCTGCGGGCGGGTATTCAAGCGCCTCAGCCACCATTCGCAGGCTGGGCGTCAGCTTTCTGAGCCAATGGCACATCTGGCGCGGCTGCGGGTGGGAGGCATCACGGAGCCGTCGCCACTCGGTGCGCAGGGCGTGCTCCACGGGGTCCACCGTGATCTGCTCGGTGGTCGGCACAGGCTCGACCTGACAGAGAGCCCAGGCGAGCAGTAGCCCTGCGATGACGATGCCTGCTGCCAGGCGCTGCACCTCTGCCCGACGCCGTGAAGCGTGGTGCAGCCAGGCGCGCCATCCATGGATCATGACCGCCGTTCAGCCACCTATTTCCGCCACCAGTCTGGTGCGCGCTCCCATTCGGCGCGGGGCTCTGCGGGCCCGTCAGTGCCCTGTGGGTGCGCTTTTTCCTCAGCCAGCTCTTCCTCAAGCTCCATGAGGAGCTGCAGGTGCGGCGCAGGCCGGGTGCAGCGCCGCCAGAGGAGCCAAGCCCAGCAGGCGAAAAAGCCCAGCATGAACATGAGGAATGCCAAATTGATGAGCACGAACCAATCCATCGCCGCAGTATGCGCAGGTCCGATCTGACCCGCAGGCGGAAAGAGGGGATGGACGGAGGCGGCAGCGTGCATCAGAGGCATCTACGTTTTGTCCCGGAACACGAGCCGCATGGGAATCATGCTGGAGAAGCCAAAGCCATGCTTTGAGAAAAATGCCTGCGACTCTGCGCTGATGCGGTCGGTCAGCAGGG
>JAIWOJ010000403.1 GCA_020216965.1 Prosthecobacter sp. | reverse complement strand
TCAGCAGACTGCCAAAGTCTTGGCGGTACCACTTTGCAGGCATCCGCCAGCGCACGCCGGGCTTTTTTGCGTAGGCCAGTTGGGCATTTTGCCCGCCCTTGTTGTCATGGTAATCATGATTCCCCAGCACGGCATACATGGGGAAATCAAAGCTGCTGACAGGATACATCTCCTCCACATCACTCTGCCAGCGCGGGGAATCTGCCGTGAAGGGGGCAGCCTCTTTCCCGCGGCTCACTTTGCCATTCACGATCAGCGGGTGGGCGGGGCCATAAAAATTATCCCCGAGCAGGAGCAGCGCTTCGGGCTTGATCTTGCCTGCGGCCATAAAATCCTGCATGGCCTTGGACACGGCTTTCTGATCGCTGCTGCCGGTGCCAAAGTCGCCAATCGCCAAAAATTGGAGACTCCCCTGGGGCGTTTGTGCTTGAGCGTGGCGGGTGAGATTCAGTCCCAGAGCGGCGCTGGAGCAAAAAAGAGTCTGGAGAGCACGGCGGCGGGTGAGGGGTGTAGCATTCATGCAGAGAGAGGGCGAACGCGGCTCAGACGTTGATCTTGCGATTGCGCGCGGTGATGGGCCAGGTGTCCACGGCACGGTGCTGGTGGATCACGACCGCCTCCCCATGCATGGAAACGGTAGGGCAGACGTGGCGGGGGATGCCGTGCAAGGTCTGCCCGACGACGAACTCATGGGCGCGCTCTGTCTCTAGCACCAGATGTTCTTCACTCTGCATGAGGGGGGTGGCATCTGGCAGCTCCTCAAAGCGCACACGCGGGTGGGGGTTTTCTGGTGCCACGGACTTGTGGCCGAGATCAAGCGTCAGGCGGTTTTGACCAGGTTTGCTGATGACGCGAGCCAGCAGCACGGCTGCCGGGAGGAAGGGCAGATCGGGATGCTTTTCACCATAGCCAAAATCCCACAGCACGGTGGTTCCGGGGCTGCACACGCGATCTGGGTGCCGGGCATGGATGCCAAACGTGGGGGAGCCGCCAGCGACTAGCTCGCGAATGATGACGCCCTCTCCCTCCAGGCGTTTTTTGAAAGCTAAGATGGGCTCATAGGCGGCGGCACATTTGGCTTCACGCGTGGCGAGATCCGCGTCATGGATATGGCCGTCATAGGCATGTAAGCCGCGCAACAGCAGACGTGGGGTGTCTTTGATGACATGAATGAGAAAGTCTGCCCCCTCACCCGGCTGGATGCCCGTGCGTCCCATTCCACTGTCCAGTTCCAGAAAGACGCCTAGATTCACCCGGTGCTGCTGGGCGGCAGAGGCCAGGGTGCGGATGCTCTCCTCATCATCGGCGATGCTGGAAAACTCAGTCTGCGGGTATTTCAGCGCGAGTTCGGCTAGGCGATGACCATTCGGCCCCACACAGGGCATTGCCAGCATCACATCAGGCGCGCCAGCCATGGCACACATCTCCGCTTCAGCGATGGTGGAGCATTTGAATTTGGTAATCCCCAAATCCATTTGGCGGCTGACCAGCGGCAGCAGTTTGTGCGTTTTTACATGAGGGCGCAGGCGCTCAGGGCTGCCTGCGATCTCCACCATTTTCTTCAGATTGTGCTCAAAACGCTCGCGGATGAGCAGGAGGGCAGGTGAGGGGATTTCGGCTTCATTTTCGATGAAATACCAAGCATGGGGGGCGGGCAGGTGGGTCACGCGCCCATCTCATCAAAAGGCGCGGCGAATGCAAGTGCGCTCTCTGCTCACAAGCCAAGCGTGCGCAGCGCCCAGGCGATGACCAGAGGGGTGGTGACCATGCTGACGAGCGTGGTAGAGAGCACACACTGCACCGCCGTCGGCGCGTGGCCGCCATAGTGACGAGCCACCATGATGCTAAACACCGCACTGGGCATCGCTCCCTGGATGACCAGGATGCGCCGCAGCTCCAAGGAGAGCGGCAGCAGCCAAGCCGCTGCGAGAAAGGCGAGCGGGATCACCCCCAGGCGCAGCAACGGCGCGAGGGCAGCCACAGACCAGCGCATCCGCTCCTGCCCCCAGATCTCCGCGATGGATGCACCGATGATGAGCACGGCCAGCGGCACCGCACAGGCACCCATCATGCTAAAGGTGCGGTGCGCTACCTCTGGCATCCAGGTGTGCAGGCCGGTGAAATTCAGCAATATGGAAAAGAGGATGGTCAGCACCGGGGGATTGAGCGCCAGCTTCCAGGGCGCATTGCCCAGCCCCGTCAGCAATCCCACACCCGCCGTCCAGCAGGCCAACTCCACCCCCAGGGTGAAGGTAAAGAGCACCCCTAGCGTGCCTTTGTCTGGAAACAGCGCCGTGACGATGGGGATGGCCACAAAGCCGTAATTTTGCAGACCTGTGGACACTGCAAACGTACGCCGCCCCTCATGCAGCCGCAGCCCGATCCAGGGTGCCGCGAACCAAGCTACCGTGATGCCTAGCACGACGAGCCCATAGCCCAGCCCCGCTGCCGCTAGCACGGGCAGTGGGCGCATCACCGCCTCATTCCCCACCACCCGCTCTAGGATCAGGCACGGCGTCAGCAAGGCCACGCACAGCCGCATGGCCCCTGCATCCACCTCCGCCGTCAAGAGACCTGTTTTTCGCAGAACAAAACCCGCCGCCATGGTCAGATACACAGGCATGACGACGGTGAGGATGCTGGCAAAATCGAGCATGAAACGGGGAGGGCATGGCACCTTGGCCCGGCATTCATCTCATGCCAAGGAGGACTTCCACTCCAGCATGGCGGAGACTTTCCCTACTCCGGCTTGGTCAGATGGATGTTGATCTCCACCACGCGCGCCTTCGTGGCCCGCAGTTTTCGATTCGTGCTCGGGATCAACCGATCCCCGGAGAGCGACTGATCCGTCTCCACCCCAGGGTCAAAACGAAGGCTAAAGCCCTGCTGAAGGAGCCCTCCTCCTTCAAAATTTGCCCAGCCAGCATAGTCCCAGCCAAAGCCCATCACCTGAAACGGCTTGCCATTGATTTTTTCCACCTGCTCAATGCTCATCCCGCGCTGCAGCCCACCGGGTAGCTTCCAGTCCTTGCCGATGATCGTGGCCTCCAGCAGCTCCTTGCCCGCGCTCTCCTCATCATAGACCACATGCAGCTCACGGCCTGTGCCTTTCCACAGGATCACCCCGCTTAGCTCCGTGCCCTCGGGGCCAGGCAACTTTGTCAGCTTCAGTGCCTCAGGCTTCACCGCCTTCTTCAGTTGCGCCAGGGTCATGCCAAGGCGGAGAGGCCCCAGCCGAAACTCCTCCGCATTCACCACCACTTGCGTGTCCGGCTCCTGCGCCAAAGCGGGAATCTGTGGGCGAAAAACAAGCACCCAAGCGGCGAGCAGGAAAAGAAAGCTCCTCATGCCCCCATCCCATCACCCCTGGCGGAAAATGCAAGCCAAAGACCTGACTTCCCCCCTTTGGCGCAGTGCCACATAAAAAAGGACACCGAGAGGGGAGAGACCGGGTGAGTTGGGGATAGTCGATGCCTCAC
>JAIWOJ010000402.1 GCA_020216965.1 Prosthecobacter sp. | reverse complement strand
GTGCGGCAGCCCTAGCTGCCGCTTTTGGGTGCGGCAGCCCTGCTGCCGGGGGAAATGCCGGCAGGATGCCGACGCTCCCTTATTATGGTTCAGGTTCAAGACATCGGAAGTACTTTTGGCTCAGGATATGGGTAACGGTCTGCCCGGTTCGTAGGCAGACACTGCGTGATCGTGCTAGGACGCATGGCAGATTCAGGCACCTGCAAGGACTTTGATCTCCTCCACGCCATCAGGTTTTGTGAAGCCCACTCCATCCGATTGGCAGCAGAATGAAGACTACAGACTCAAGCCATCCTGTGGTCTTCATTTTGCTGCCGAAATCACAAATCTCCTCAATGCCGCTTTTGCAGGCGGTGGGGTTTTTTGCCCCTGAAAAAGTGGTATCCAAGGTTCATGGCGCGCGGTCTATCTGGCCGGGATTGTCCCATGAGCGCCGGTGGCTGGGAATGTGGGGCGCGCCTTGCGCTCAATCTACAGGTCTAGCAGCGTCTGTGCCACGGGGCTGAAGCTGCGGCGGTGCTCAGGGCAGGGGCCGAGGCGGCGCAGGGCGGCCTGGTGGGCCGGGGTGGGGTAGCCTTTGTGGACCTCGAAGCCGTAGCCGGGGTAGGTTTCTGCCAGCGCCAGCATGAGCCGGTCTCGCCGCACTTTGGCGATGATGCTGGCGGCGGCGATGCTGTGGCTGAGGCTGTCCCCTTTCACGAGCGCGACCTGATGGATGGGAAAATCACGCACCGGGCGGCCATCAATGAGGGCTGCATCTGGGCGTGGGCTCAGGGCCTGTGCGCAGCGCCTCATGCCTAGCCAGGTGGCCTGGAGGATGTTCACGCGGTCGATCTCCTGCACACTGACCATTTCGGCGTGCCAGCGGATGTCATCGCGTGTGGTCAGCTCTTCATAGAGGGCTTCGCGGCGTTTTTCGGTGAGTTGTTTGGAGTCATTCAGTAAGGGGTGGCTGAAGCCCTCTGGCAATATCACGGCCGCCACACTTACGGGCCCGGCCAGCGGCCCGCGTCCTGCCTCGTCGATGCCTGCAATGAGGCGGAAACCTGCGGCACGCAGGGCGTTTTCATGATCCAGGGTGGGCATGGGCGCTGGCTTACTTGAGCGTCAGCTCCTCCATGACGGAGCGCAGGCGCTCATGGGTGCCTGCGACCATGCTCTGGGTAGGCGCGCCCGATTTGAGGTTTCCCCAGGTGCGCTCAAGGTCGGAAAGCAGGGTGATGAGCGGCTGGAGGAGGGCGGAGCGGCGTGTGGGCTCGCTGAGGGTGGCGAAGTCCTGCCGCAGCAAGGCGAGCAAAGCGGGGGAGCCGATGCAGAGCGGGCGCTTGTCCACCTCTGGGGTTTCGACGACGAGTTTTGAGACGATCTCTAGCGACCGCATCCAGGCTCCGATGCCGACGAGAATGGCTAGGTCTTCATCCTGTTGCTCGCGGAGGATGCGCATGATCTCTTGGTGACCATCGATGATCTCCTGGCGTAGATCTTTCCACTCGTCCATCTCTGCCATCTTGGCCTGGGCCATGAGGCGCGGTAGGATGCGCTCGCCCATGCCGAGGGTGCGGCAGCAGGCCACGATGTCTTGGTTGTTGTTGCGGAACTGCTGGGCGTCCCCAGCCTCCCAGATGAGGAAGCTTTCTCCGATCAGGCTGCCAAGGGTAAAGCCGGTTTTGCAGCGGTCGGTGCTGGGCGTGAGCGGGAGTCTAGGGCGAAAGAGCGCGCGCCAGCGGGCTTTGGTATGGCGTCCGGCCATTTCCAGGAAGTCGGCGGGGGTCTGATCTTGGGTCCAAAAGATGGGCCGCGCGACAAACTCACCGGCGCTGGCAGCGATGGAGTCCTGGCCGCCCTCCCTGGCTGCGGCGGTCTCCTGCGTCCACGCGCTGGCACCGGCGAGCAGCACGATGAGAGACGCGGGGAGGAGCAAGCGGGGGGGCATGATGGGGCGGGAGAGACTTCGGCAAAGAACCTATTACAGACCAGGTAAACCAGCCAGGCGTTCAAACCTCAGTCACACGAAAGGGGCGCGCAAAAGACGCGGCTGGGTCAGGTTTAGGGGATGCCGTGGCCTTTGGCTGCCGTCCAGAGGGCATACCAGTCTTCGCGCTCAAGTTGGATCTGTGCAGCGCGGGCGGTGGCGCAGAGGCGGTCGAGTTTATTGGTGCCGATGACAGGCAGGGGACGGCTGGGGTGGGCCAAAATCCAGGCGTAGGCCAGTTGGTCCACGGTGGCACCGTCATATTTGGCGCTTAGCTCGGCGCATTTGGCATGGATGCGTGCAGAGGCGGGGTTGGTGGCATTCATGAGCTCACCTTTGGCGAGGGGAGACCAGGCCATGGGCCGGATGCCGAGACGCTGGCACTGATCCCCGGTGCCATCGTAGATCGGGTCCATGTGCAGGAGGGAAAATTCGATCTGGTTGGTGACGAGAGGCTGATCCATGCGGGAGTTCAGCAGGTCAAACTGGTGGACGTTGTAGTTGGAGACACCGGCGGCGCGGATTTTGCCATCCTTCAGCAGCTTATTGAGCCCGGCTGCGGTTTCGTCGGCAGGGGTGAGCCAGTCTGGGCGATGCACAAGCAGGAGGTCGATGTGGTCGATGCCCATCAGACGCAGGCTTTTTTCAGCGCTTTTGACGATGCGTGCGGCATCCGCCTGATAAAAAGCCGTTTTGCGTTCTGGATGAAAATCACAGGGGACATAGATGCCGCATTTGGTCACGATCTGGAGGCGTGAGCGGAGACCGGGATCGAGGCGCAGCGTCTCTCCGATGAACTCTTCCACGCGGTACAGGCCGTAGATTTCAGCGGTATCGATCGTGGTGATGCCGAGGTCTAGGCATTGGTGCAGGCGGCGCAGAAGGTCGGGGGCATTGGCGGTGGGCGGATCATCCAGCACACGCCAGGTGCCATAGACCAATTGGGAAAAAACAGGGCCGTTGGGGGCAATGGGCTGGCTTTGAATCATAA
This sequence comes from Prosthecobacter sp., assembly GCA_020216965.1. Lineage (GTDB taxonomy): Bacteria > Verrucomicrobiota > Verrucomicrobiia > Verrucomicrobiales > Verrucomicrobiaceae > Prosthecobacter. Next base: position 516 of record JAIWOJ010000402.1, on the reverse strand, counting down.
AGAGAGGTCGGTGGGTCAGGTGCAGGTTGCCGTGCTGAGGGGTGGGTTCAACCCGGATTCCGTCGTCCTGGCAAGCGTGAGGGTCTGCCTCATGGGGATGCCGTTAGTCATCGATGCCCAGGCGCACTTTCAGGCGGTTGAGTTGGGCTTTGAGGATTTCGATCTCCATTTCCATGCGTCTGCGCCAGAGCTGGTCATCGCTCGGTGGGGAAAGGGGGGCGGTGGGGGCAGCGGGGGGATAGACGGGAGCAGAGATGCTAGCCTGAGGGAAGCCAGCGGCCACTAGCCGGGCCAGTTCCGCCTCATTGACCTGAACTTGGGGCTCCGGGGTAGGGGAGAGGTCCGTGGCAGCGTCTAGGTTCAGGATTTCTTTGGGGGCCAGCCCGCTCTCAGGCTCGCCGGTGAGCAGTTGGGCGTATTGGGCCACGCGGCGGCCAGGGCCAGCGGGCAGGCAGGCCACGAGGGGGCCGCTGCTGTAGCCGATGAGTTTGAGCAGCTCTGCCTCGACACTGGGCA
>JAIWOJ010000401.1 GCA_020216965.1 Prosthecobacter sp. | reverse complement strand
GATATCTTCGCGCCAGTCGCATGGCAGGACGTTCATCAGTCTTTGGAGATGAAGTGGCTGTTATGTTGAGTATTGCATCTCTGCTTCCTGGCATAGATTGTTTTGTGGACGCAGGAGCGAACGTCGGACTCTATTCGTGTTCAATTGCTCGTTTTCAGACTTTGTTTCCAGATCTTAGAGTTGAGGCATTTGAAGCTGATCCTGACACATTTGAACGCCTTCGACGAAATTTAGCGGGGCCTAAAACAAAAGCGCATCATGTGGCTCTTGGATCAGAGGCTGGAAGGCTTCGTTTTGTAAGAGGTGCAGTATCCCATGTGACCACCACGATTGAACAATCTAATGCCTATTCACTTGGTGAGACCTTTGAGGTTGAATGCCGTCGATTGGACGCTTTTGATGTGCGAGGTGAACGGTTGCTACTGAAAATTGATGTTGAGGGACAGGAATTGGACGTTCTGCTTGGTGCCGAGGAATGGTTTGATCAAAAGAGATGTGTCGCCGTCTATTTGGATGGGTTTGAGCATCCAGAAGAAGTTTGCAAATTTCTCACCAGATATGGATTCGAATTTTTTGACGGACGAACACTCAAGTCTGCGGGTAAAGACACTTTCTCTTTGCTTGCGCTCCAACGTGAATGGCTCGCGACCTTAAGAAACAGGCTGCCGCATGAACCTCGCCGACATCACCCCGCTGGTGCTGACCTGGAATGAAGCGCCTAACCTTGAGCGCACTCTCGCGGCATTGGACTGGGCTTCACAGATCCTGGTCATCGACAGCGGCAGCACGGACGGTACCCTGGAGATGCTTGCGGCCAACACACGCGTTCGTGTGCTGCACCGGAAGTTCGACAGCTTTGCATCCCAATGCAATTTCGGCCTCAAGGAAGTGGGCACTCCCTGGGTGCTGTCTTTGGACGCGGACTACGTGCTGACCCCGGAGCTGGCGGGGGAACTTGCCAGCCTGGAACCTGCGGCAGATGTCTCGGGTTTCTCCGCGGCCTTTGACTATTGGATTCTCGGGCGGCCGCTTTCCGCCAGCCTGTATCCTCCACGAACTGTGCTTTACCGGCGTGATCAGGCCCGGTATGTGGACGACGGCCACTGCCACAAGGCCACCCTGCAAGGCCGGGTGGAGGCGCTTCGTGCGCGCATCGCCCACGATGACCGCAAGCCGCTGTCCCGCTGGCTTGCCTCCCAGGACAAGTATGCGCTGCTGGAGGCGGAGAAGCTGCTCGCCGTTGATCCGGCCAGCCTGCGCATGCAGGACCGCCTGCGCCGCACGGGCTGGGCGGCTGTGCCCGCCACGCTGATCTACACGCTGCTGGTGAAGGGCACGCTGCTGGATGGCTGGCGCGGCTGGTATTACACGCTGCAACGAGTGCTGGCGGAGATTGTGCTAGCCCTGCGGCTGCTGGAAGCGAGATTGGCTGTGAAAAAATGACGCTTGATGAGATCATCCTCGCGGCCCAGTCGCACGATGCCTTTGCCAAGAAGGTGCTGGGTGACCCCGCGCTGGCGGCGCCGCTTTTTCAGGGGCATCTGCCGCGTGAGGTGGTGGCGCAGGTGGACTGGGGCACACTTCGCGCTCTGCCGCCCTCCTTTATCAAAAGCACGCTTCAGCAGACCCATGCCGACCTGCTTTTCACCGCGCGGCTTGCCACGCCTGGGGCGGGCGAGGTGCTGCTGCACCTGCTCTTTGAGCATCAGACCACTGTGGAGCCGCTGATGCCACTGCGCCTGATGGGCTACATGCATGAGCTTTGGTCCCGCCAGGCGAAGGCGGAGGGCCTGCCGCTGCCACCTGTCAACTCCATGGTGCTCAACCAAGGGCCGCAGCAGTGGACGCCGTCCGTGCAATTCCAGGACATGGTCTGCCTGCCCGGCGGCGGGGACAGCCCGCTGCGGGAGTTCGTGCCGCGCTTCAGGCATGTGCTGCTGGACCTGGCGACCTTTGATCCAGGCAGCCAGGAGCACCACGCACAGTTGCGCATCGTCCTCCAGCACATGAAAATGGCGCGGCTGCGGCGCATCGTGGAGTTTTTCGCCTGGCTGGTGCGTGAGCACAAGGAGGTGGAGTTGGTCATCCATGACGATCTCCTCCGGCTCAGCCTCGTGTATGCCTTCAACGCCGACCCAGGGCTTGACCTGGAAAACATCGTCCGTACACTTCCAGGAGAATCAAACCTCAAGCAGCAGACCATGATCATCGCCGAAACATTGTTTGACCGTCTGCGCCAAGAAGGGCGTCAGGAAGGACGCCAAGAAGGACGTCAGGAAGGCCAGGAAGCGGGTGTGTGGATGGGCAAGGTGCAGTTGCTGGAGTCTCTCATGGGGCGTGAACCCACGTTAGAGGCGGAGCTTTCTAGGCTTTCGGTCACTGAGCTGCGCCAGCGGTTTGATGTGCTGGAGGCGGAATACAACGCCGCCTTCAAGAAAGCCTAATTTCACGAACCCGCCCGGATACTGGGCGAAGATCAACAAGGGTTCATGCATTCCGTTCACCTCGTGGTTCCCTGTTACCGGGAGAGCGCGCGCATCGGCGGCTTCCTGCCGGATTTATGCCGTGAAATGACGGCGCTGGGTGGGGTGCAGGTGCAGGTGGTGGAGGATGGCTCCGCGCCTGAGGAAGCAGCAGCCATGCAGGCGCTGGTGGAAAACCTGCGCGCTTCATTCCCCTGCCTGCTGCCTGTGAAGTTGCTGCCGAAGAATCTTGGCAAAGGCGGGGCGGTCTATGCCGGTTGGGCGGATGCTGATCGTGCGCATTGGCTGGCTTTTGTCGATGCCGATGGCTCGTGTTCTGCGGCTGAGGTGGCACGACTTCTTGCCATGCGGGCTTTGGGTGAAGCGACTCCAAAGGCACTTTTCGCCTCGCGGGTCAAGATGCTGGGCCGCCGTGTGGACCGGCTCCTGAAGCGTCATTTGCTCGGACGCGTCTATGCCACGCTGGTCTCGGAACTGCTGTGCGTGCCAGTCTATGACTCCCAGTGTGGGCTAAAGCTGGTGCCGCGCGCGGCGTATGAAAAAATCGCCCCGCGCCTGAAGGTCATGGGCTTTGCCTTCGATGTGGAGCTGATGGTGGCGCTGCTCGATAGCGGCTGCCAGATCGAGGAGGTGCCAATCGACTGGCAGGAGATGCCAGGGGGCAAGGTGCGGCTGCTGCGGGATTCCTGGCGCATGGCGCGGGATGTGTGGCAGATCCGCGCGCGGCGCGCGGCGGGGTGGCCATGAGAAGCAGACTGGGAAAGATCAGCGCTCTGGGCTATGGGCCTTGGGATCGAGCTGCTGATAGACGCCGAAGTCGTGGTAAAAGAAGCGTTTGGCGATCTTGTACATCCAGTGCTTTTCAGGGATCTCCTCCTCTTCACGCCATTGACTGGTGCGGGGCTTCATGCCCTCGACCTCGGCGAGCGCGGTCTGGCGGATGGTGGTGTCTTGCGCGCCATGTTTTAAGGCGAGCTGCTTCACCAGGTCTGGCCGCTCCAGCA
>JAIWOJ010000400.1 GCA_020216965.1 Prosthecobacter sp. | reverse complement strand
TAGGCTGTCTTCTTGATCACATGACGCATGAAGATTATGCGCATTCTCTTTGGCTTGACCTGATACAGTGAAACAGGTCAACCAAGTGATTGCAATCACAAGCTTGGCTACAACTTCCGATAGTGTTGGAAGTGCGATTCCTCGATCTTCTTTGTTAGTCTTTGTTTTCATAATTATTTATCTTGATTAAAATTCTTAATTTTTAGACTGAAATTCGGACCTTTTCTCATTTTTGAGAGGGTTCTCTTTGCTCCTCTTGCTCTAGCTCGATTCGAGATGAGAATCTCTAGAGGGCATCCATGGGCCGCTAAGCGCGGTTGTGAGGCAGAGTTCTATCATTTCCAAATCTTTCTGGAACCCTTGCTCCCTCCTTGGCAGACGAATCCGAGCTCCACCCATGCTTGTTCCTACAACATCCTGCTGGTTCATAAGGAGGTGCGGGGTGTGAAAGCCAAGGAGGCTGGCAATGAAGGGGATAGTTTCATCAGCATGGCTGCGAGCCACGACACCAGGGGAAGCAGCCTGGATCTGAAGGGTGGGGCGTTGATGGTTAAGCTTCATATCATTTCTCAAAAACGCTTGGGTGTCGGAAGAATGGCTAAAATTACTATATCAATTATAATAATTCAAACTTTTTTCCTGACAATTTCTTTCAATTTTTACTTTTTTTATGAAAATTATCTTTTATGAGCTCGGGATTGTCACTTTTGTATGGGTTCATAATACAAATAGCCATTCCTGGTTGAGTGCTGACCCGCTTCAAAGGTTCGAAAACGAGATGCAAAGCTCTTAAAATCGCGAATTTTCTTAGTAACAGATTATTTCTTAAATTATCCACGCGCTGTTCTGGGCCGAAACGCCCCCTTCTAGGCATGAAAATGGCCTGCCCAACCGTGCGAGAAGACTCGAAGTCGCATTCCTGCACGCCCAGTTCATCCTGGATACCCTCTGGTCTCGACGGCCGAAGTTCTCCGGGATGCAGGTATTCTCGTTTGTTAGCCTGCATTCAGAGATGAGAACCGCAGATGACGTAGAAAACGCAGAGGATGAGTGAGTGAGGAAGGTCAGCCCATTCACATGATCTGGGTCTCTATGATTTATCCATCCCTTTGAAAATGAGGTAAATGACCAGCAACCTGGATTCCCATTTTCCTTTTTAGGTTGGGGACACCGGGCTGCCGGTGAAATTCGCCGGGCGGCTCAGCCTGGGGAGGCGAGCAGGCGGAGAACGCCGCCATTGGGAACAGGATTGATTTTACGACCGTCTCGAAAGAGGGCCATGAAGGCTTTATCGAAGGAAGCGCGCTGGTGCTGCCATCGCAGCAGCAGCGCCTTGATGAAATAGCCATGGGTGAAGACATGGACGCGCCTTCCGTTCATGTGCCGTAGCTTTTCCAAGGTGCGGTCGCAGCGCGCGATGAGATCTGCGAAGCTCTCCGCGCCACCGCCGTCGTTCCAAAGGGGATCGCAGCGCTGCCAGTAGTCCTTGGCAAAACGGCCGCGCTCAGCCTCGGTGGTGCCAGCATAGAGAACAGGATTCAGATAGGTGAACTCATGCACCTCCCAGGTCTCCACAACCGCCTGGGAGAAAAGCCTGATGCTCGGCTCTGCGGTCTGACGGGCGCGGCGATAGCTGGAGACAGCGATGAGGTCCGGCGCGGGCAAGGATTCTGCCAACTGCCGGGCCTGCTGATGCCCCCGCGCCGTCAGCGGAATGCCCTGCGGCGTGTCTGAGGGCAGGCCGATGTTGGCCTCACTTTCGCCGTGGCGGATGAGCAGGACCTCGCCTGCGGGCTTGGGTTCTATGGTTTGCCTGGGTGTCAGCATGATTTCATAAAGTGGCGGTGATGAACTTCCCTGCTTCCAGCACCTGTTCGCCATCCCAGCGGTAAGCGGTGAGGGGGGTGTCACCAAAGGCTGCGCTGTAGTCCAGGCAGGCGATGTTTGGGGCCAGCGGGGCGCGCTTGCGCGTCGGCGGCAGCCAGTAGTGGCCGAAGAAGACGGGCGGCTCTTCCCGACCATACTCAGGGATGCGCCGAAGGTCTTGGGGGGCGGCGTCTCCGGGCACATCGAAGGGCTCCGGCATGGCGAGGTGGCTGACCTGCGCGGCGGCAGGGATGTCCCACCAGCGCACACGCACGGTGCGGCGGGCGATGCCTTCCTTGTCGTGGAAGAGGAGGCCGGGCGGCATGGCGAGTTCCGGCCCCTTCAGGACATTTTCCACGGCGCGGAACTCCGGGGTCTGGTGCGTGGCGCTGGCACGGAGGAAGGCTTCGTCCTCGATGCTCTTCCCATGCAGCCGCGCGATATGGTGCGCGTCCCAGCAGGCGTGCACGGCGCGCAGGCCGCCTAGGTCCAGGAACATGGGCAGGCGCTTCATCCAGAGCTTCCATTCCTCCCACTCGGCATCGAGCCCGGCGAACTGGCGCTTTGTCTCCGCCTGCCTGCCACGGTTTTTCTTCTCGGGGCGGAGGAAGTCGCCCTTGCCGTCGGGGGTCTCGGCGGCGATGGCGTTGTATTCGTGGTTGCCCATGATGGCGAGTGCGTCGCCCGCCTCCACCATGCCGCGCACCGTGTGCAGGGTCTCGCGGATGGCGGGGCCGCGATCGATGTAATCGCCGAGGAAGATGACCTTGCGGCCCTTGGGGTGCCGGAAAGTTTCGCCGCTGGGCTTGTAGCCAAGTTTGTTCAGGAGGGCCAGGAGCTTGCCGTGCTGGCCGTGGATGTCGCCGATGAGGTCGTAGTGTTGTGGTTTCATGACAAGCCTATCTTCGCCCAGGAAGCGGCTTGCACATCATCGCAAAATGCAGGATTCCTGATTGAAAAGTCATGTTTGAAAACCTTTTCTCCACAGGCGGCCTCTCTCTGGAAAGGCTGCGCAGTTTCATGAGCATGGCGGAGGCTGGAAGCATCAGCAAAGCTGCGCCGGGCGATGCCACACGGCAGAGCCTGATCAGCCGCCAGATCCGCGAGCTGGAGGAATTTTTCCAGACAGAGCTGACGCAGCGGCGTGGCAAGACGTTGACGCTCACCCCCGCCGGGCAGCGGTTGAAGCTGCTGATCCACGAGCAGCTTCAGGACCTGGAGGACTTCCGCAAGGAGCAGGAAGGACGGCCAAAGTCCTACATTATCGGCGCTGGCGCGAGCGTGCTGGAGTGGCTGGTCACGCCCGCGCTGCCCGCCATCAGCCAGCTTTTGGGTGGGGCCCTCCTGCGGACGGAGGCGCACCGCAGCCGCAGCCTGGCGGAGGCGGTTCAAGACGGGCGCGTGGACCTGGCCGTGATCCGTCAAAACGCGGTGCCCGCCGGGAAGAACCAAGCGCTGGTGCTGAAGATGCACTTCCTACTCTGCATCCCGCGCCGTCTGCTGAGGCCAGGCACCACGGAGGCAGAGGCCAAAAAGCCCGCGCTGTGGCAGAAGCTGCCCTTTGCCGCTGGGCGCGATGGCGGGCAGACGGATGCTGCCGTGCGTGCGGCGATGCAGGACGCTGGCGT
>JAIWOJ010000399.1 GCA_020216965.1 Prosthecobacter sp. | reverse complement strand
CGGGGATGGGGACAAAACAGGCACCCGCAGCCAGCGTCGCCAGCGCCAGGGGCACATAGTCGAGGCAGCTCGGGAAATGCACCCCGACCCGCGCGCGATCCACACGCCCAGGCATCGCCGCCAGATGCGGGCGTAGCAGCGCTGCGATGCGGTCCGCCTCCGCCAGCAGCTCCGTGTAGCTCAGGCTGCGCTCCTTTTGCACTAGCGCCACCGCTGCTGACTGCGCGCGTTCACGGATGGCATCAACAATGCTGTATCTAGTCATGCGCCTGACCTCTTAAAACCCCCAAGAAAGACCGATCGTGAAGCCCAGCGAGTTCACCCCCGGATTCGGATCCGTCGCCCCACCGTTGGACAGATGCTGAAACATCGCCCCCACCCGCACCTGCGTCGTCTCATTCAGCGCATGTGCCACCCCCACGTTTGCAAACCAGTTCAGGGTAAAATCCTGCCCCTGCCCGCCCACCACGCCTTGAGAGTCGATCCACCCTGCCCCGCCGCCAATACCCGCGTAGATGGACCAGGTGCCTGCCGCATTCCACCACTCAATGGAGGGCGCACCCATCAGGCCAAAGTAATGATTCTCCGGCCCGCTCTCCACCCACTGCCCTAGCAGCGAGATACGGTTGCGGATGAAGAGCTTTGACCCACCTGCAAAATCCAGCCCCAGCACCTCCGGGGAGCGCCAGGTCAGCATCACCGGCACCATGCCATAGTTGAGTTGCGTGCTGCCACCCACCTTCCACAGGTAGCCCATTTCCACATCCACATAATGTTCATCCCAGGGCTGCACCGTTGCCGCCAGCGGTGCTGTGGCAGATTCCTGGGAAAAAACCGCGCCAGCCGTTAGCAGCGGGAAAAGCAGAGAGAGGGTCCATTTCATGCGCCCCCTACCCAAGCCGGGGCTGCTGCCAGATGCAAGAAGCCAGCACAGGTTTATTGCGACAGGCCTCCAGCACTTGCCAAGCTGGCTTCCCCACGCTCTTCCTCCACCTGCATGACCCTCATCTCTGGAACCGCCGTCGCTGAAAAAGTCCTCGAAGAATGCCGCCGAGACATCGCCGCCCTCGCCGCCCAGGGCAAGAAGCCCGGCCTCGCCGTCATCCTCGTCGGCGATGACCCCGCCTCTCGTGCCTACGTCCGCTCCAAGGACAAAAAATGCCGCGACCTCGGCCTGCACTCCGTGAAGCTGGAGCTACCTGCCAGCACCACCCAGGCAGAGCTGCTGGCCCATGTGGAGGCTCTTAACCGCGATCCCGCCATCCACGGCATCCTCGTCCAAAGTCCCCCGCCGCCTCACATCGATGAAGCCGCCATCATCCGCGCGATTGATCCCGCCAAAGACGTGGACGGCTTTCATCCCGTGAACGTCGCCAAGCTCGCCCTGGAGGATCCCACCGGCTTCGTGCCCTGCACGCCGCTTGGCTGCCAGCGCCTGCTCATGGATGCCGGCATCCCCACTAAGGGTGCGAGAGCCGTCGTCGTCGGTCGCAGCATGATCGTCGGCAAACCCATGGCCCTCCTCCTCATGGCCAAGGGTCCCGGCGGCGATGCGACCGTCACGATCGCCCACTCCCGCACCCGCGACCTGCCCGTAATCACGCGCGAGGCGGACATCATCATCGCTGCCATCGGCCGCCCCGGCTTCATCCGCGCGGAGCACGTCAAACACGGAGCCGTGGTCATCGACGTCGGCATCAACCGTGTCGAAGACCCCGGCACTGAGAAAGGCTACAAGCTCGTCGGCGATGTCGCTTTTGACGAAGTCGCCCCGAAATGCAGCGCCATCACTCCAGTGCCCGGCGGGGTGGGGCCGATGACGATTGCCATGCTGATGGCGAATACGATCAAAGCCTGCCGTCAGAGCATGAAATAAACCCGGATTCCGAAGTTCAGGCAGACAAGAGTGTCCGCATCACAGAGAACTTCGGCATCCGGGCTGACTCTGGCAGCTAGGCTGCCGCAGCCGAGGGGACAAATCAGTTCACGAAGCTGATCTTGCCGACTTGACCGGCAGCCATGGCGGCATGTTGGGCATCCGAGCAGGCGCGATCAATGGGGGCATCAGGGGCGGCATCACTGGGAGTCAGCAGGCCGTTTTCTACCATATATCGCTCCACTTCCTCTCCGCTCACGTCGGCGAGCATGACATCATTGACGATGACGCAAGGGCTGAGGGGCTGGCCGCTCTTTTGCTCCATTTCCCACCGGAAGGCAGGGTTTTTGATGATGTCTTTTTCTTCGTATTCGAGGCCGTATTTGCGGAAGATGGCACGGACGCCTTCGCTCCAGCCGCAGTAGGTCTTGAGGTAAGCGGTGATTTTGGGTTGGCTCATGGTAGATAACTCAGAGGTGTGAGAGGCATACGATGCCCTGCTAGGATGCGGGCGCAAGGACTTGGGCTAACAGAACTCGGGTTCCAAAGTTCTGTCAGACAAGAAGGCCCGCAGCGCGGACAACTTTGGAACCTGGGCACAATATTCTAGGGTGCCGCTGAGACTGGGGGCTATGCAGCGGCTCAACCGCCGGTGCGCCCTTGGGATGTGCCGATCTGGGTGGCACCCACCGCTCGGGAGCGATGGGCTGTAGATTCAGCAAGCAAGCGCCACACAGCGGCGGCAGCGGTCCTTGAGCGCGCAACGGAGGGCAGCAGGCTTACTGAATGAAGTAGAATTGCCGTGTATTCAGGGCGGCCCAGAGAGCGTCGCCTTTGCCAGTGAGGGAGTTGTTGCCGACGACGGGGAGAAGGACGGATTTTTCCTCCTGGCTAGCTTTGCGGCTGAAGAGGGCGAGGTAGATGCGGTCGATGGTCTCTTCCGCCGAGTCCGTTTTGCGGATGGCGCGGGAGATCATGGTGTAGGGATTCATGAGATTGGTGAAAGTCCGGCCATTGAGGAGCATGAGAGCCTGGCCCACGGTGGCATCGTCATTGGCGTTTTCGACGAGTTCGCGGTCGCTCTGGCCGAACTCGCGAAGGAAGTGACCATTGGGGGCTGGGCTGCGCAGATCAGCGGCGCGGAGCATGGTGCTATCACGGTAGTTTTCCCAGGCTTTCAGGGCGGCTAACTCTTCTTTGGTGTCAGCTTTGAGGCTTTCTGCATCGCGCTTGAGACGGGCCTTTTGCTGCTCAGTCAGGCGGGCGCGCAGGCCACGATTGTAAATAGAGAGCGCCTCATCAAGGCTGAGGTCAGCCCCTTCTTTGCCGCGGATGGCAGAGGCAATTTCCTTGGCAAAGGCGGGGTCTTTGACCTGTTCTTCTAGCTTTCCTTCCCTGGCGAGCTGGGCAAACTTTTTGAAGCCTGCGGAATAAACGATCTCTTCAGCCGCGCGGTCGAGATCACGGCGCTGATTGGAAATGATCCGCTTGGCCTCACGGATGGCGTCTTCATCCTTGGCCTCAGTGGCAGCAGTGAGTTTTTCCTGGGCTTTGCGGACGGAATCAGAGAGCTCTTTTAGTTTGAGGGCGATGGCTGCCGTGGCTTTGGCGAGTTCCTCAGGGGTG
>JAIWOJ010000002.1 GCA_020216965.1 Prosthecobacter sp. | reverse complement strand
ATCAAGGAAAAATACCCAGAAGCCCCCGTGCTGAGCTGCGCCGTGCTGCCCTCCCCGCAGGTCTCCAGCGTGGTCACAGAGCCCTACAACACCGTCTTTGCCCTGAACTGCCTGCGCCGCACGGCGGATGCCTGCCTGATTTTTGACAATGAAGCCCTGTTTGAGCTGGCCCACCGCAAGTGGAACATCGAAAGCCCCACCGTGGATGACCTGAACCTGCTCATCACAGAGGCCCTGGCGGGCATCACCGCCTCCATGCGCTTCAGCGGCTTCCTCACCGTGGAAATCAGCCTGCGCGAGCTGCTGACGAACCTGGTGCCTCAGCCCTCACTGCACTTCCTGATGTGCGCCTTTGCCCCGCTCACCCCACCAGACCGCAGCAAGTTTGAGGAGATGGGCATCGAGGACATGATCAAGTCCCTCTTTGACAACGGCAGCGTCTTTGCCGCCTGCTCCCCGATGGAGGGCCGCTTCCTCTCCACCGCCGTGCTCTACCGCGGCATCATGGAAGACAAGCCCCTGGCAGATGCCTCCCTGGCCGCCATGCGCGAGCAACTGCCGCTCACCTACTGGATCCCCACCGCCTTCAAAATCGGCTATGTGGAGCAGTCCGGCATCTCCCACCGCAAGAGCATGGTGCTGCTGGCCAACAACACCGAAATCGCCCGCGTACTCGACCGGATCTGCCACAACTTTGACAAGCTCTGGCAGCGCAAAGCCTTCGCCAACTGGTATCTCAACGAAGGCATGAATGAGGAGCAGATCGTCGCCCTCCGCGCCTCTGCCCAAGAGCTGATCCAGAGCTACCAAGTCGCTGAAGAAAGCGGGGCCAAAGCCAAAACCCAAGACGAAGGTGCAGCCACCACAAGGGCCGTAGGCGATGTGCGCCGCCCCACGTCATCCGTCAGCCTGCGTGACCTCGTGGACCGCCGTTGAGCAGCACCAGCGCCCATTTTTACCAGTCACAAAAAAGCATCAACATCCCGGAGGAAAAGACACAGTGAGAGAAATTCTGAGCATCCACGTCGGCCAGTGCGGCAACCAGATTGCCGACCGTTTCTGGCGGCTCGTCCTGCGCGAGCATGGACTGACCGAGCAAGGCACCCCCAAAGACGGCTCCAATGCCTCCAGCAATGCCAATTTGGAGGTCTTCTTCCATAAGGTGCGCGATGGCAAATACATCCCCCGCGCCGTCCTTGTGGACCTGGAGCCCGGCGTCATCGCCCGGATCGAAAGCGGCGAAATGGCGCAGCTTTTCGATGAAAGCAGCATCGTCCGCAAAATCCCCGGTGCCGCCAACAACTGGGCCCGCGGCTACAACGTCGAGGGCGAGCGCGTCATCGACCAAGTGATGAATGTCATCGATAACGCCGTGGAGAAAACCAAAGGCCTTCAGGGCTTCATGCTCACCCACTCCATCGGCGGCGGCTCCGGCTCCGGTCTAGGCTCCCTGATCCTGGAGCGTCTGCGCCAGGCCTACCCGAAGAAGAAGATCTTCACCTTCTCCGTCGCCCCCTCCCCACTTATCAGCGACTCCGCTGTGGAGCCCTACAACGCCATCCTCACCCTCCAGCGCATCCTGGACCACGCGGACGGTGCCGTCATCCTCGATAACGAAGCGCTCTTCCGCATCGCCAAGGCCAAGCTGCACCGCGCGCCGAACTACATGGACCTCAACCACATCGTGGCGCTCATCATGAGCAGCGTCACCGCCTCCCTGCGCTTCCCTGGCAAGCTGAATACCGACCTCAGCGAATTCGTCACCAACCTGGTTCCCTTCCCCGGCAACCACTTCTTCACGGCCAGCTTCGCCCCCATGCGCGCCCCAGGCCAAGAAGGTCAGGTGCGCAGCAACTTCCCCGACCTCGCCCGCGAGACCTTCGCCCAAGACAACTTCACCGCCGCCATCGACTGGCAGCAGGGCGTCTATCTCGCCGCCAGCGCCCTCTTCCGCGGGGATGTAAAGCAGAAAGACGTGGATGAAAACATGGCCAGCATTCGCAAGCAGCTCGGCTTTGCCAGCTACATCCCCGCCTCTGGCGGCCTAAAGCTCGGCGTCGCAGACACCGCCCCAGAAGGCTTTGCCTCCAGCGGCCTCGCCCTCGTCAACCACACCGGCATCGCCGCCGTCTTTGAGCGCCTCGTTTCCCAATTTGACATCATGTTTGACAACCACGCCTACACTCACTGGTATGAAGCCGCAGGCGTCAGCCGTGATGCCATGGCCCGCGCCCGCGACTCCATTGCCAACCTGGCCAAGTCCTACCGAGACGCCAGCTAGCCGCCCAAACCCCACCCATCCTTGCCGTGGATTCCAACCTAGAGCGCCAGATCGTCGCCGCCTCTCGCAGTGTCGAGGAGGTCCGGCGTCTCGCTTACCGGGATCCCGCACGCATCGGCCAGCTCGTCGAGCAAATCAGCGTCCTCGCCGACCTTCGCCAAAAAGAGGGTGATTTTCGCAAAGCCGAAAGCCTCTACCGCGAAGCCCTCTACCGCGCCCAAGAACTCAAAAAACCAGACCCCGAACTCCTCTGCGGCATCCACAGCCTGCTGGCCCACCTCTACGACCGCTGGGGCCGCATGGACAAAGCCGCAGAGTATTACGAAAAAGCACTCCAAATCGCCGAAGACGCCAGCCTGCACGACAACGACAAAGTGGCCACCATCAAAAACAACTTGGCCATGATCTTCAAACAAGCGCGCGACTACAAAAAAGCCGAGCGCTACTACAACGAAGCGCTGGAGACCTTCCGCAACTCCGATGGCGAAGAAAGCCCCCGCGTCGCCAGCGTGCTAAACAACCTCGGCGTGCTCTACTACACCAACATGGACGTGGACCGCGCCCAGCAGATGCACGAAAAAGCCCTCGGCATCCGTCAAAGCCTCGCCTACGATCAAATCGACCCGGCAGACCTCTCCCAGACCTACATCAACCTCGGGGCCGTCTATAAGGCCATCGGCGACTTCCAAAAAGCCGAAGCCTGCGTGGACCGCGCCCGCAGCATCCGCGCCGGCATGAATGGTTACCACCCCACCCCCCGCCGCGCTGCCTCTCTCCTGATCGACAAGACTTAGACCGTTTCTCCAAAAGAATCGGAGAAATGCCCGGCTAGCTCGGCGACATCAGGGACAAGGAAAGAGCGAGGAGGCGATTTGGCCCCCCAGCCGAAGAGCAATGGACAACGCCCCTGATCTCTCCCCGCCGCCGGGAATCGAGATCCAAGAACGAGCTGAAAATGAGGTTCAGTACGAAGGAAAAATGCCCATCGCGGAGCGATGGAGTTTGCTCACTTGGATTATTGCGATTTCACCTTCTTTGACGCACGCCAATCCCGAATCTAGGTAGAGCCTGGGCGCGGTTTGAGCAGGAGCGGAAATGCCCTTGTTGCTCGGAAAAGCGAGTTTTGGGTCTAGCCCACCTTTCAGCTCCAGAGGTGCAGTCTGTGAATAGCCAGGGGTGATCCTGCGTAGCGGGTGAACCCATGGGTTGAACAACCTCGCGGCCTCTTTCCTGCCCCAACCCCGAATGGGGTTGCACGATGCACCTTTCCCCCGGCGCGCCGCCGCCAAAGAGCATCGGGGAACACCCTCCGGGCTGGCGTTTGACCCTGGTGCCAAGTTTGTGCTGCAGACTCCAGCCTATCGCGATCCCGCTGAGCGTCTCTTTGCACGATCGAAACGGCTTTGGCGGTCCTGATCGGGCGGTTTGACCTCAGCCTGGAGTATGGGTGGGATGGGCTCTCTCGTTGGCAGGTTTTTTGGGCGCAGCCGCTGCTGATGCTGCCGTGCCTCTTGCGATGCTAGACGCGGCCCTTGATGCCCCCAGGCCACCCATGCCCACTCAGGCATCCACCAGCCAGTGCGGGTGAGCAGGGCATCTGCCAGCATCAAAAACAGCGCGGCCAGCAAAAGCAGCGGACGTGCATCTGAAAAACGCACGACCTTGGGGCTACGCCACGCTTGGCTGAGGTCAAACAGCTCCCGCCCACCACTGACCGTCGAGGCGCGGCGTAGCTCCTCGGTGCGTGTTTCATCAAAGGCCCACTCGGTGCTGTTACCTGCCATGATGGGGCCAAAGCTAAGCGTCGCCCCTCCGACCTGCACTGCGCCGCGCACCATCTGCCCCTCCGTGAGCGCCATGCTGGCTTGGTAGTGCCCTGGGGCTAGCCGCTCCCAAGCCAGATCATGCACACCTGTCGCATCTGTGCCGTGGGCGATTCGGATGCGCGGCGGACTCGCCTGCAGCCGTGTCTCCCACTCGTCATCATGCATGAGGTCCAGCATGAGCTGATTGCCCTCCAGCCGGTGCCTGAGCCCGATGCCAGGTGGCAGGCGCTCCCCCATGAGCCAGCGGACAAGCGTCTGGAGAAAGCCGCCATACTCCGGCCAAGCACGCACCCTAGCAGAATGGGGGCCGCCCAGGGGAAAGCTCACTGCAGCCGAGCGCCCCGCACCACGCTGGCCGAAGGCGACCAGGGGTGCATTGTATTCGTCCTTGGTGATGAGCGCTTGGCTGGCCCAATCCCGCAGGTAACTCAGGTTATAGCCATCGACCTCTGGCAGCCACTCCAACGTCTGGCCGCTGATCTCCAGCCAAGCCCCTGCTCCCTGGGTCGCCACAGGCTCTGCAAGAAAGGCACTGCGCGCCACAGCCACGGTCTCCTGGCTAAAGATGCTGGGCAGTTCCTCTGCTTTGTCGGTAAAGAAAATGCGTCCTTTGCCGAGTTTGGCGATGTCATCTAGCAAGGCAGCGTCTGCATCCGCCCGCGTGCCCAGGGCGATCACGCTCACGGTGCCGCTATCAGCCAGGATTTCCTCAATCAAACGCCGATAGTCACCGGGCTCTTCAGAGTCTGCCGCATCCGAAAAGAGGATGATATGCCGCTGGCCTGCTGGGGCCGTTTTTAGCTGGTCCCAGGCTGCCTTGAGCCCCTCATAAACAAAGATGCCGCCGCCAGTGCTCTCAATCCGCCGCACCGTGCTTTCCATTCTCTCTCTATTCGGTCCTACCTCTTGCAGCGGCACGACCTCATGGGCACGGCTATCCACCGCATGTACGCTGAGTAAATCCTGCGCGCCCAGGTAGCGGATCGCATTCCCAGCCCCCTCATTGGCGAGCTGCATTTTGGTAAAGCCATTGGCAGCCGTCATTCCCATGCTGCCGCTACGATCCATGACGATAGCCATGGCTACCATCAGCTTGCGGTGCTCTTGCTTCATCTCCATGGACACCGGCAGGAGTTCATCCATGGCAGATTCAAAATAGCCCCCAGAGGCAAAGCTGCCCTTTCCCCCTGCCATCAAGAGACCGCAACCCTGCTCCCGCACCTGAAAATCCAGCGCACGCAGAAAATCCGCCGGGATCTCAAAGGCAGGCACATTGTTAAAGATGATGCACTTGACGCCTGCCAGTTGCCCTGTGCGCAGGCTGCGCGGCTCCATCACCACCTCGACGGTAAAGCCCTGCCTTTCCAGGGTCTGGGCCACGGGGTCATCCTTGTAAGACGTCAGCAGTAACACCCGCGGGCCTCCTGAGACCTCAATCATGGCCTCATAGCGATTGTTCCCTGAATGGGCATCTTGTGGCGGTAGAATGCTAGCCTCATAATGTGCCACGCCGGGCCGAGTGAGGCGGTCCGTCAAACGCAGACGCCCCGTGCCACCGCGCAGCTCCACCTGGGTGCTGTGCAGTTCCTGCCCGTCACGCTGGATGCGCAGCGGCACGGTGCCATCGGCCGTGCCTTTGACCTCTACCTCCATCAAAAACGGTTCCCCCATCTGGGAACGCGCTGGCAGCGTGAGTGCTGCCACCCGAAAGTCCACCTGCTCCGCCACACGCGCTAACCGGAAATCCAGCTCCACCCCCTGGCGTGCTAGCTTTTCCACCACTCCCGTCAGCGGCTCCGTCGCATAACCATCGGTGAAGGCCAAGACCCGAGCTGGGCGATCACGGCCCTCTTTTTGCGCCAGGGCGAGTGCTTGATGGATGGCCAGTCCCGTCTGTGAGGCATGACGGTTGCGCTCGTAAATTTCTGCCCCTTCGGCCCCCCGCCGCATCACTTCAGCAGCATAGTCCAGAAAAAAAAGCCGATCGTTCGGTCCACGATGCTTTTCTAACAGCCGCTCCCATTCCGGCAGCGCTTGCGCCATGGGCTCCTCTGCGGAGGCGGAGCGATCTAGCAGCACCCAAAGGTCTATGCCGTCCTGAAGACGACGCCAATGCGGCCCTGCTAGGGCAAGTGTCACCAGGGCGATCAACAGCATGCGTGGCAGCTTCCAAAGTCCCAAGCGCGGCAGCAGCCAGCCTGCCATGAGCAGAGCGGGAAACAAAGCCAGCCATTCGGGGTGACGGAGGATCATGCGACTGCTCCTTTACCCAGAAACAAGAGCGCCGTCTATGAGATACCACGACGCTCACTCCATCAGTGCAGGCTCAGGATGAACGCCTTTACATCGGCAAACTCCTGCGGCTTCAGGATGAGATTCATCGGCGGCATGGGGCTGATGGGGGTAGCCGTGTAGCCTTCGGCCAGCTTAGCGTTCGGGTTGATGAGGCTCTCCAGAAGATATGCCTCGTCTTTGCGGCTGGCGATGCCGTCCAGCGCTGGACCGACGGTGCTACCTTGGCCGCCTAGCATGTGGCAATTTTTGCATGCGGCCACGGGATGCTCCCAAAAGATGCGCTCGCCGCGCTTGGCATCTCCCGCGAGCTTGGCGGGATCCCCTTCGTCTTCGAGGATGAGCTCGCAGAGCTTCACGTCGTCGAAATAAACATCGCCTTTGCCGACGTGGAGGAGGTTGATGCTGGCCTTGGGGCGGTCCTTGCTGTTGAAGACGACCTCCACCTCCGTCCAGTCCTGATCCCGGCTGATTTTGGGCGAGGTCTCAGCGCGGCCGATGTGGTCGTTCAGGCTGGCCTTGCCACGGAAGGCGTGCGTTTTGATCCAGGCGCTGAGGCGGTAGTCTGTGTTCGGCTTCAGCGGCACATCGGCGAAGTAGCTGGTGTCCGCATCATCACGGGTGATGCAGCGCATGGCGCGCTTGCCGCTGTGCACCATCTTGGGATCGGTGACGAAACCCCACTGCGCACCGGCGTTGCCGGGGCGCTTGCCATAATCACGATGCTTCCAGGTATCGCCGATGGGTTCTTCAAAGCCGGGGTTCGGCAGCAGGTTGGGGCCTTCTTTGTAATTCAGGGCCTTGTGCTTCTTCCCCAGCATCTTCGCAGCCTCGGCGAGCCATTCGTCGTTTTTCACGACAGGATCGCTGGCGAGCTTTTTGATGAGCGTTTGGATTTCTGGCGTCGTGGGGAAGTCCGCGAGCTTCACGAAGGCGGCGAGGCGGGTGTTCAAATCGGGATCGGAGATGACGCCGGAGCCGAAGAAGAGGTCCTGCGCGGCTTGGTCATTGCCTAGGGCGCGGATGGCGTTGCGGCGGAGTTTGGCGTCTTTGGAGATGAGGGCTGCTTGGTGGGTTTTTGGGGTGAGTTTCCCTTTGGCGTGAAGCACCCACAATCCGTGGAGATCAGTCGGATCAGAGTGGTCGGTCGGATCCTCAATGCGCTGCTTTTGTTTTAGCAGGCGGCTGTAGAGAGTGTTCGTGTCCTTAGCGGCCCCCTTGGCGGTGATGCGGTAAATCCGCCCGCGGCTGTGATCCCGCAGTTCGTTCTCATGCGCGCCGCCGACACCGGTGGTCGCCACGAAGCCGCCGCGTTCCAGGCTGGGTGTGGGGTTGTGCTGGATGATGAAGTTTTGAAAATCAGCCACCCACACGGCACCATCGGGGCCGACCTCAGCATGAACCGGGCTATTCCACTCATCGCTGCTGGCGTAGAGGTTGAAGGCGTCGAACGCCTTATAGCCGGCACCGTCGGGTTGCACATCCATGAGGGCCACGACCTTCATCGTGGGCTCGCAGACCATGGCCATGCCTTGAAAGCGTTTGGGCAGCGCGTCGCTGTAGATGAAGTTGCAGCCTGCGGCGGCGGTGTAGCCGCCGAAGACGTCCACTTGGCGGAAGTTCGGCGTGATGGTGTGGCAGGTGTCCACCACGTTGATTTTCTTTGCCGTCATGCCGCGTGATCCTTCGACGTAGGCAGTGGCGGGGATCCCACCAAAAAAGATGGGCGCGCCGTTGGCGGTGCCGCCGAATTGATCGCCCGCGTCGTTGGTGCTGTGACCCCAGGCATTGTTGGTGAACTGGTGGAGGAACTCCAAGGCGCTGCCATCCGGCTTGAAGCGATACGTTCCCATGGAGAACTGGTGCTTTTTGCCGCCGACGTAGCCCTCAATGCCGCTGTAGCCGACGCAGCCGTAGATCCAGTTGTCAAAACCGTAGTGCAGGTTGCTAGCCTGGGCGTGGGTGTCCTTGATGCCCCAGCAGTCCATGATGACCTCATGCTTGTCGGCTTTGTCATCGCCATTCGTGTCTTCGAGGTAGATGAACTGCGGCGGCGCAGCCACGATGATGCCTTTGCGGGCGAAAACGATGCCGGTGGGCAGATTCAGCTTATCGGCGAAGACGGTGAACTTGTCCGCCCGGCCATCGCCATCGGTGTCCTCGCAGATTTTGACGCTGTCCTGGCCTTCATGGTTCTCGCTAATGCCGTGCGGGTAGTCGCGGGTCTCTACGACCCAGCAGCGGCCGCGCTCATCCCAGGCAAAGGCGATGGGCTTGGCGATGTCCGGCTCAGCGGCGAAGAGCTTTAGTTCGCAGTCGAGGGGCACCTGGGTGCGCTCCATGCTGCCTTTGGGCGAAAACGGATGCTGGAAGGTCAGCGGTTCCGGGCGTTTTTCATAGTTGGCGACCTGGGGATGCGGCTCGCGTTTCTCGGGCTCTCTTTGGGCCAAAAAAGCCTCATAGGCGGCTATGCGCTCCGGGGTGAGTTTGGAGAGAATGAAGGCTTTGAGATCGGTTGGATTTGACCCCTCCGTCAGATCGGATGGATGAAGCGTAAGGTCATAGTCCGCGCTGACTTTTTCTTTGGCGTAATCAAACCAGATCGCATCCCTGCCGAGATCCCGCATGGCATGGTGCAGCGGGGTGGTGTCGGCACCCGGCGCGTCAATGTAAAGCACGCGGATGGGACTGGCCGCAGCCGTGGCGGCAACAAAAAGAACGAGCAGGGCTTGTTTCATGGCTGGTTAATTGCAGCATGAACAACGCGCCGCCTAGCACGGGATGCTCTGACAAGTTTTAGGTCAGATCGGACTCAGGATCTGCGGCGGCGCAGACAACTCATGAAAGCAAAACCAAGAAGCAGCAGTGAGGAAGGTTCTGGCACAGGCTGGAAGAATAGGGAATAGACGTTGTCAGCAACGTTTTCGCCCAGGATAGCACCATCCACGTTATCGCTCATAAAGTGGATGCCGCCGTAGATGCGACTCATGCCTGCCTCCTGCGCGGCCTGGCTAAAGCTGTCAAAGCTGCGCGTGTAACCCAAAGCCAGAAAGGGGGACTCTGAGTCTGTCGTGAAGGCAATGTCATCCGTGCCAAAAAAGGCGGCCAGGATGGTGGCCCCAGCCATACTAAAGGCACTGTGACCACTCGTGTAGGCACCAAAGGAGGGGGTGGGGATGAGTGGGGACCAAGCCATGTCACCGATGGTGTCTGGGTTGCCATCCGTGTCTGCGGTGTTGATCGCCAGCATGGGCCGCCATGTGTCATAAAAGACTTTTGCTTCCCAGGAGGCGATGCCGGTATCAGCCATCGCCAAGTTCAGTAGGGCAAAAAGGCGCGCGTTTTCCTCCAGGGAAAGCCCCATGGAGGTGGAGATCGTCTGAGCGATGCGGTTCCAGTGCCCTGGTGGCGAGGCTGTGCCGGGGCCATCCACCCAGAAATAGGCGATCTTTGTCTGATCCTCCGTGCGGATGCTGCTACTGCTTCCCCCGATGGATTTTACCAGATTGAAATCATCGGTGTAGGCCTGGCTCTGCACCCAGCCCGTGTAGTTCGAGGGCGTGAACCCATCAGGCCCAGCAGGGCGGAATTGGCTGCTGCTGCTCATCGTAAAGGGCGTCAGATTGCTCCACTGTGATTTCAAAAAAACTTCACTACTAGAGCCCCAGGCCCCAGCTGTGCTGCCTGGCTGCCAGCGGCCCACAGTACCCACGGGCTGGGGGCTGTAGGTGGGAAAGTCGTTCCAGCCATCATTGGCACGGAAACTAATCATGGCGCTGGCAGCAGACGCCCCTACCTCCATGCCGCGCGTTTTGGCATCCCCTGCACCGATGGCAGCCATCTGGGTATTGTAGAGGTTGTCAAAGGCTGCCTGGAATGGGTTTCCCGCACCATAATATTCCTGATAAACACTGCTCAAGACCTGATAAGCAGCCGTTGCTGCGGCGGCGTTCACATCAATGCTCGCGCCGCTCGTCACCGGGTCAAAGTATCCTAGGTAGGATTGGTAACTTCTCGTCACCGAATTCACCGCATCAAACATCGCCCCCCCGAGCATCCCCATGGTGCGTGAGTTGCAGGGAGGCGTGGCTGAGAGCCCCTCAGCAGCGAAGGTCTGACGCATGAGTTGGTTCCACTCCAGCACCACATCGCCATAAGCACTGCAGCTCATCAGCACAAACAGAGCCAAAGAGATGATTGAGGCGTTTCTGATCATGGAAATTATTATATACATAAAATTTACATATTCAGGGAAGCAATCAAGTTATTTTAAGTACCTCGCCCGTCTTGCTGTTTTCAGCGGCGCGACCTGACACTGGCTTTTGTTTAACCTTGCAGCATGAACCTGGGGTGCTTTAGCGTCTCCCCTCCATGGTTGTTCCCTTCCGTTTAGCCCCATTTTTTTGCATCCTAACAGGTCTGACCAGCCTCTGCATGGCTCAATCCACCAGCAACGGCATCGCTGCCGTGGTGAATGGCAACGTCATTACCAAGTCTGAGGTGAGAGAGGCCGTGAATGCCCAGGAGCAGATGTTGCGCTTCCAGCATCAGAATGACCCCACCGTTTTGCAGCGTGAGCTCGCCAACTTACGCGCAACCGCGTTGGACAGCCTAATCGATCGAGAGCTCGTGCTAGCTGAATTCAAACGACTGGGGGCTCAAATCAAAGCACAATGGGTCGATGACGACATCAACTCCATCATTCGTGAGAGCTTCAAGGGCGACCGTGATGCCTTTGTGAGAGAGCTTGCCGGCAATGGCATGACGCTCAAAAAATTCCGCGATATGCGCGAGAAGATGATGATCGTGCAGGCGATGCGCGGCAAAGTGGCTGCCAACAACGTGCCAGCCACCCCGAAAGAGGTGGAAGAATACTACCAGAAAAACATCAGCCGCTGGCGTGAGGGTGGCATGATCAAAATCAGCACCATCACGCTGCCGAAGTTCACTGCCGACTCCACCCCCGAGAAGCAGCGCAAACTGGCCGAGGAACTGCGCCGGAAAGTGGCTAGCGGGGCTGACTTTGCTAGCCTAGCGCGCACCTACAGCCAGGATAGCCATGCCGAAAACGGTGGCTCTTGGGACTGGATGCAGCGAGATCAAATGAAGCCCTCCATCGCCGCCATCGCCTTTGAGCTCAAAACCGGCGGCGTGAGCAATGTGCTGGAGGAAGAGGGGGCCTATATTATCATCGTCTGTGACGCGGTCAAACATGGCAAAGCCAAGCCATTGAGCGAAGTGCGCAACGAAGTAGAACGTCTCATCTCTGCCGATAAGTCCAAGGTGGTGCTAGATCAGTGGATGGATGGGCTACGCAAGCGCGCCGTCATTAAAAAATTCGGCTGGTGAACGACCTGAGCGGGAGTTTCCCTGTATGTCAGCAGTCCGCCTTATCCTCTGCACCTTCCCGGATGAGGCCACGGCTGCCAGGGTAGGGCAGCGACTGGTCGAAGAGCGTCTGGCCGCCTGTGTCAATCTCCTCCCCAACGCGCGCTCCATTTATCGCTGGCAAGGCAGCGTAGAAACCGCCCATGAGGTGCTGGCTCTCATCAAGACCGCCGCCGAGCGCCTGCCGGATTTAGAACAGCGGCTTCTTGCCTTGCACCCCTATGAGGTGCCTGAAATCCTCGTGTTGGAGCCCGCTCATGTCTCCTCAGCCTACCAGTCCTGGCTGCTAGAAAGCGTGGTCTCAGAGCAAAAGTGACGCAAGCCTCTTGGAGGGAGGTTCGTTTCTGCCAGCCTTGCCCACCATGCGCCGCTTTTTCTTCTCCATCCTATTTCTTTCGGCCTACCTCCAAGCTGCGGATCGGCCCAATGTGCTCTTCATCATGGCGGATGACTTCCGCCCAGAGCTTGGCTGCTATGGCTCCCCCGCACTCACACCGCATCTAGACCGCCTGGCCGCTCAGGGGCTGCGTTTTGACCGTGCCTACTGCCAGCAGGCGGTGTGCAATCCCTCCCGCTCTTCCCTGCTCACAGGACGCCGCCCAGACACCCTTCGCATCTGGAGCAATAGCGTTCATTTCCGGGATTTGAACCCAGAGGTGACCACCCTGCCACTCTGGTTCAAAGACCAAGGCTACACCACCCGATGCGTGGGCAAAATTTTCCACAACTGGCACACCTCTATCAAAGGCGACCGCCGCTCCTGGAGCGCTGACGAATTTCTCCACTACGCCAACCATGGTAACGACAGCGCCCAGGTACCTGCCCCGCTGCCGCCAAACCTCACCACCCTCAACCAAAACCGAGGCTATCGTGAAAATGGTATCTGCGAATGCCGAGATGTGCCCGATGAAGCCTATTACGATGGTCGCGTGGCCGCCGAAGCCGTGCGTGTGCTGGCCGAAGTCAAAGACCGCCCGTTCTTCCTTGCCACCGGTTTCTGGAAACCCCACGCACCCTTCAATGCCCCGAAAAAATACTGGGACATGTACGACCGCGCCAAACTCCCGCCGCTGGACCCTCGCCGTCCAGCCGGAGCGCCTGAGCTAGCCTTTCACCAGAGCACGGAAATCCTGGGCCCACCTGCCAAGCAAACCCCCGTCTCCCCAGAGCAGGCCGCCGAAATGCGCCACGGCTATTATGCCAACATCACCTACATGGACGCCCAAATCGGAAAGGTGCTCGCGGCTCTGGAGAAAAGCGGTGTCGCAGATCGCACCATCGTCGTCTTTTTCGCCGACCACGGCTACCATATCGGCGAGCACAGCCTGTGGGGAAAAACGTCCAACTTTGACTACGATGCCCATGTGCCCCTCATCATCCGCGGGCTAAAGGGCAGCCGCGAGGGCGCTCACACCGCTGCCCTTAGCGAGCTAGTGGACCTTTTCCCCACCCTGGTGGACCTCTGTGGCCTACCCATGCCCAGCGGGCTAGAAGGCACCAGCCTAGCCCCCATCGTTCTTGGCAAAAAGCAGGCCGTCAAAGAGGCCGCCTACACTCAGCACCCTCGCCCAGCCTACTACGACCGTGAGCCCAGCGGCCAACCCCAGGCCATGGGCTACAGCGTCCGCACAGACGTGGCACGCTACACGGAGTGGCGCGACTGGCAGACCAAGGCCGTCATTGCCCGCGAACTCTACTTAACGGACCAGGATCCCGCCGAAATGACCAACTACGCCGCTGACCCAAACCAAGCGAAAACACGAGCTGACGCAGAAAAACTGCTACTGGAGAAATTTCCACGTTGAACTTACCTGCGCGCACTGCCGCGCCATGAAGAAGAAGCCCCCCGCCCCCCACCGCCCACCGCCGCGCGATTCAAGCTGGCTCTGGTGGCGTCGTTGGTTCTTCCTTGGGCTCATGGGCGCTAGCCTGCTCACCACCCTGGCGGCAGCCGTCGTGCTCGGCATCTACGCCCAGCTTGCCAAACGCTATGATCTAGCGGCCCTCGGGCAGATGCCAGAGCGGACCATGGTGCTCGATGCCACGGGGGAACTGCTAGGCCGAATGCACGGGGAGAATCGCGTCGTCGTGCCACTTAGCCAGGTGTCCCCACACTTCATCCAAGCACTGCTGGCGCGGGAGGATAGCCGCTTTTACAAGCATGGTGGCATCGACTTTTATGGAGTCGCACGCGCTGCCGTGCGCAATCTCAGAGACGGGCGGATCGTGCAAGGTGCCAGCACGCTGACCATGCAGTTGGCGCGCAATAGTTATCCTGACCTGAACGATCGGTCCCTTCATCGCAAGCTCGTCGAGATGATGCTGGCCCGCCGCATTGAAAAGGTCTGGACCAAGGAGCAAATCATTGAGCACTATGTGAACCGCATCTTTTTCGGCACCGGCGTCTATGGCATCCAGCGTGCCAGCCAAGTGTATTTTGGAAAACACGCCAGCCAGCTCACCTTAGGTGAGGCCGCCATGATCGCGGGCATCATCCGCAGCCCAGTGCGCTTTTCCCCATTCCGTAACTTCGATGGAGCCATCAAAGAGCGCGATGATGTGCTCAAGCGCATGCTGCTTCTGAAAATGATCACCCCCGAGGAAGAACTGCGCGCGCGTTATGAAGACATCGCCTTACGAGCCCAACCCCTTTTCCAGAGCCAAGGAGACTGGGCGCTGGATGCCGTGCGCAGAGATCTAGACCGCCTGCTAGAGCAGCATGAGATCGAGGATGGCGGCCTCATCGTCCACACCACCCTCAGCAAAGAACTCCAAACAGCCGCCGAGGCTGCTGTAGAGAGACGCCTGTCCGCTGTAGAAAAGCTCAGTGGCTACAAACACCTGAAAAAAGCCACTTTTGATGCCACCTGGAATCCATCCACGGAACTGACCTCCACGCCTTACCTCCAGGGAGCACTCACCATCCTAGACAATGAAACGGGCGGCATCCTTGCTCTCGTCGGTGGGCGCGATTATCGGCAGAGCAAATTCAACCGCGCCACCCTAGGCCAGCGTCAGATCGGCTCCACGGTCAAACCTTTCGTCTATGCCGCTGCCCTGACTCGCGGCTTCCTGCCCGGCACCTTCATTGAGGATGCCCCCATCCAACCGGGTGAAATCGAGGGCGCTGACCCTGGCTGGAATCCACAAAACTCAGATGGCAAATTCCTCGGCAGGCAAACCCTCACTGCCGGTCTGGTGCAAAGCCGCAACACCATGACCATCCGCCTCGGAGACTATGCAGGGCTAGATCGCGTGCTGCAGATCCTCGCTGATGCTGGCATCGGAGACCATGCGGTCAAAAACCCGCAACTTTTCATCGGTAACCTCGCTGGAAACGCGCGTGAGTTAGCCAGCGCCTTCACCATTTTCCCTAACGACGGCCTGCGCCGACGTCCGTTTCTGATCCACCGCATCACGGATAAATCGGGCCGCGTCCTTTACGATGCCAGTGTGCTTGAAGTGGAGGTCCTCCGACCTGGGGTGGCCTACGCCATGCGCCGGATTTTAGCGCAAGTGCTAGACAAAGGGACTGCCGTCAGCCTGCGCGGTGAGCACGGGTTCAAGGAGCCTGGAGGTGGCAAAACTGGCACCACGAATGACTACAAGGACGCCTGGTTTGCTGGCTACACAGACCGCGTGACCTGCGCTGTCTGGGTAGGCATGGACAAGCCTGAGACCATCATCGAAGAAGGCTACGGAAGCCGCCTCGCGATTCCCATCTGGGCAGATGTCGTCAAAAAAGCGATTGAGCTAGGCTACATCCCCGCTGGCCCCCGCCAAGACCCGCCGCTGACCAGCGTAGCCCTCTGCCGCACCACTAGCCAGCTCGCAGCTCCAGGCTGCCAAGCGGCAGGCGTGGCTTACGAGGATGAGCTTCCCTATGAACTGATCCCACAAGGCTTTTGCCAACTGCATCATGGCGTAGCAGCCCAGCCCGCCCCTTCGCAGCCACGCCCAGCTCGCGCAGGACCAGGGCTCTTGGATCGGATCCGCGGCTGGTTTCGCTGACCACGCAGCCTGTGAAAATCTCGCTTTACCGCTAGTTCTGGCCTGCCAGCACTGTTTTAGGGCGACATGTCCAGTTCCTTGTCTCTCATCCTTACCTTATTCACCCTGCTGTCCGCTTTCGCAGCAGCCGAGCAGCCGCACATCCTTTTTGTCATGGCAGATGACATGGGCTGGGGGCAGACCAGCTACCAAGGGCACCCAAGACTCAAAACACCGAACCTAGACGCCATGGCGGCCAATGGGCTGCGTTTTGACCGCTTCTACGCCGGTGGCCCCGTCTGCTCCCCCACACGCGCCGCCGTGCTGACGGGGCGCACCCACGACCGCACGGGCGTCCTCACTCATGGCTACGCGCTGCGCACGCAGGAAAAGACCATCGCCCAAGCCCTCAAAGGCGCGGGTTATGTGACCGGGCACTTTGGCAAATGGCACCTCAACGGCCTCAAGGGACCAGGCGTGCCCGTGCTAGCAGAGGATGCTCGTAGCCCAGGTGCCTTCGGCTTTGATGAATGGGTCTCGGTGACGAATTTCTTTGATGTGGACCCGCTCATGAGTCGCATGGGCAAGATCGAGCAAATGCGCGGGGACTCCTCTGAGGTAGCAGTTGCCGAGGCCATCAAATTCTTGGAGAAACATCAGGCTGCCAACAAGCCCATGTTCGCCGTGGTCTGGTTCGGCTCACCCCACGGGCCTTGGAAAGCACTGGATGCAGACCAGGCGGCCTTTTTAGACCTGGAAGAGAAATCCGCCCAGCACTACGGCGAGCTAGCTGCCATGGACCGAAGCATCGGCACACTGCGTGCAAAGCTGCGTGAGCTACACTTGGCGGAAAAAACTCTGCTGGTTTTTTGTAGCGACAATGGGGGGCTGTCTGGCATCACCCCAGTGTCAACGGGGGGGCTTCGTGGCTTCAAAGGCAGTGTTTATGAAGGTGGCATCCGCGTGCCAGGCATCCTCGAATGGCCTGGCGTCATCCAGCCGCGCGTGACCAACCACCCGGCCTGTGTGATGGACCTTTTCCCCACAGTCGTGGATCTTCTCGGGCTACCTGAAAGCGTGATGGTGAAGCCTGTGGATGGCATGAGCCTACGGCCTCTTTTTCAAGCTGAAACCGGCCCACGCCGCCATCCCATCGGCTTTCGTTACCACGACATGCGTGCCCTGGTGGACAATCACCATAAAGTGCTGACCAACAACCTCGCAGAAGGCAGCTTTGAGCTTTACGACTTACAAGCTGATCCCCACGAAACGCGGAATCTAGCAACTGAGCAGCCAGAGCGATTGCAGGCCATGAAACAAAAATTGCTCGCCTGGGATGCCACCGTGGATGCCAGTTTTTCCGGCAAAGATTACCCAGAGGGAAAGGTCAGCCCGCCAGATCCAGAATCCGTGAATTGGTTCGAAACATCCGCCTACAAGCCCTATCTAGAAGAGTGGAAGCAACGCTGGGAATACAAAAACTATCTAGAGCGTCCCCCCGGATATGTAAAACCCGAGAAGAAGAAAAAAAAGACAAAAGCACCCCAACCATGATTGAAGGCGGACACACCGACTCATGAAGCCACTGATTCCCTTGCTTTGCCTGCTCCTGGCGGCTGCTGGAGCCGCTGCCGCTCAGCGCCCAAATTTTATCATCATTCTCACTGATGACCACGGCTACGGAGATGTCTCTGCCTATCAGGCTGGCGATGTGCGCACGCCGAACATTGACCGTATCGGCACCGAGGGCATCACCTTCACCGCCATGCGGGCCAATGGCACGGTCTGTTCCCCCTCTCGCGCCGCGCTACTCACGGGGCGCTATCCAGATCGCGTTGGCGTGCCGGGCGTCATCCGTACACAACCAGAACAATCGTGGGGGTGGTTTTCCCCTGGCGTGCCAACGCTGGCTGACGAACTAAAAAAACTCGGCTACCACACCGCGATCATCGGCAAATGGCACCTGGGCCTGGAATCGCCCAACCTGCCCAACGAACGCGGTTTTGACCATTTCCACGGCTTTCTGGGAGACATGATGGACAGCTACACCACGCATCGACGCCATGGGGTGAACTACATGCGGTTCAATGACCAAAGCGTGGACCCCCAGGGCCACGCCACAGAGATCTTCAGCACCTGGGCCTGCGATTATCTCCGCGCCCACGCTAACAACAAACAGCCATTTTTTCTCTACCTAGCCTACAATGCGCCGCATTTCCCGATTGAGCCACCTGACACTTGGCTGGAAAAAGTGCGCGCCCGCTCGCCACAACTACCCGAAGCACGCGCGAAGAACGTAGCCTTTGTGGAACACCTAGATCACTGCATCGGCAGCGTGCTGGATGTGCTGCATGAAACGGCTCTCGACCAGAATACGCTCGTGGTCTTTAGCGCAGATAATGGCGGTTCCCTGCCCCATGCACAGAGCAATACCCCCTGGCGTGGTGGCAAACAAGACCACTACGACGGTGGTCTGCGTGTGCCCTTCCTGCTGCGCTGGCCCTCCGAGGTAAAGCCAGGGCGGCGCAGTGACTATGCGGGGCTGAATTTCGACCTCTTTCCCACCTTTATCGAGCTAGCTGGCGGCACACCGCCGCCTGGACTCGACGCCGTGAGCCTCGTCCCACTTCTGCGCGGTAATCCAATGCCCCAGGGACGCGAGCTTTACTTTACCCGGCGGGAAGGTGGACCTCAATACGGCGGGAAAAGCTATGAGGCCATCATCCGCAACGGTTGGAAACTGATGCAAAACGACCCATTTCACCCACTAGAACTGTATGATTTGAAGAATGACCCCGAGGAAAAAAATGACCTAGCGCGCAAAGCACCGAAGATGCTCAACGAGCTCTCAACCTCCCTGCGCCAGCACATCCAGCGTGGCGGCTCAGTGCCCTGGCAACCTCCCGCCGAAGCTTCTCGATGACGAAGGCGCAACCTCCAGCTCACCTCTGGATCTATCCCCTGCCACTCTGGAAAAGAAAGCGCGTCAGACGCTGCTCTACCCAAGCATAACTCAGCGCAGCGGAGAGCAGCGCTACACTTAGCCCACAAAGAGCGTAGAGCGGAAAGACCATCTCCTCCGGCAATCCTGGTGCCACTTTGGTCATCACTCGTCGTGCAGCCTCAAGGGCAAAAGGATGCACTAAGTACAGGCTGTAACTGACCTGCCCCAGCCACTGAAAAACAGATGCGCGCAGTAGCCCTGCTACCAGGCCAGCTTGTGCAGCAAGGCTACTAAAAAATGGCGTCACCATCAGCGCAGAGAGTAGCACCTGATCGTGCAGATAGAGCCAGCCACCAAAGAAAGCCGCAAACGCAGAGACGATGCCTGAGGAGAGGGCGGGTAGGCGACCTCGTCGCTGGAGCCACTCAACCCCCGCCCCCACCACGAAGAATAAGCAGCCCGTCTCATGAGCCACCATGGCAGAACTGGCCACTAGGCCAAGCAACAACAATAGCTTTCCCAGTGCCTTCTCCCGCTGCTGGTATCCCGCAAAAATCAGAGCAGCAATGATGTAAAAACCTGCCTCGTAGCTCAAAGACCAGGCATTTTTCTGAGCGATCGGTAGGTCAAAAATGCCGGGTAGAAAAAATAGGTTGGAGAAGAAATGCCTGATCCATGCAGCCCAATCTTCCCGAAGACTGCCCATCCATTC
>JAIWOJ010000398.1 GCA_020216965.1 Prosthecobacter sp. | reverse complement strand
CGAAGGCTTGCCTGCCGGGGGAGGGCTCAGCATTCTGCGCGCAAACCTGTGATGACCCCTGACTGGCAGCGCCTTTTCCCTGATGCCGATTATCGCCCTGCGATGGGCCTACTGCGCGGGACGGCGGAGGATTTTTGGCGGGATTGGGATGACCGCGGCACCCTCGTGCAGGAGCGTGAACGCTGGCTGCAAGCGGCCCCCCAGCATTACACATGCCGTCTGCCGGGCAGCGAGCAGGCCGTGGCAGAGGCCAGCGCATGGATGTGCCAGTTTTCCGCGCGACCCGAGCCAGACTGGGTGCTGCTGGCTGACCCTGCGGACAATCCGAAGGCCGCACCCCAGGTCATCGCGGGTGAGGTGGTGTTTCCCTCTTCCTGGTCCCTGCCGGAAAAGCTGGGACTGCCACTGCCTGCCGTGCATGAGCCCGTGCCCGGCCTGGAAACAAGCCTGGGCGCGAGCATCGCGGTCTTTTTGCAAAAGCTAGAGCCCGGCCCGGTGTGGCTGCGAGAAAACTGGGGGCTGGCCGCTGACGCGGAGCTGAATCACCACCCTGCACGCGGGCTGCCAAGCCTGCCCGCGCAGGCCGCTCTCGCCACGACCTGGCTGCGGCTAGAGCACCAATGCCTGCTGCGCCTGCCACACCATCGCACGGTGCTTTTTGGCATCCGCGTGACCTGTCACCAGCTTTCCGCCCTAGCCGAACTGCCCGGCATGGCCGAGCGCATCCACCGCGCGCTAGCGAGCATGGCCGAGCCCATGGCGCGCTACAAGGGGCTGCACCACGCCCGGCCTGCGCTGCTGGAGGAGCTGGCTGCCCGACTTTGATTTTGGCAAAAACGCACCTTGCCCAGACTTCAGCGTGGTAGGGACTATTTCCGGCACCTGCGAAGGGATGAACCCGGATGCCGAACTTCCGGCAGACCTTTTGAGAACCGTCTATGGACCAGGGATCTGGTTCAGCGCAGCGGTGACGTTTTCCACCGTCAGCAGCTCAGGCAGCACCACGGGTTCCTCCTTGCCAGGCAGGTACAGCACATTCACGGGCACGGCGGCCTTGCCGAGGTCGGATAGAGCCTGGGTGATGCGCGGGTCGTCGTTGGTCCAGTCCGCCTTCAGCAGCACGACTTTTTTGTCGGTGATCAACTGCTTCAATGCCGCGTCTTTATAGACACGCTTGTTCACCTGGCAGGTCACGCACCACTGCGCGGTGAAATCAATGTACACCGGCACGCCAGCCGCGCGCAGCTCAGCCACTTTTTCCGGTGACCACTCGGGCCATTTTTCCTCCCGCACCGGCCAGCCAGCCCAGAGCCCCCCCGCGATGCAGGCCAGCGCAAGCAGCAGGGCCGTGCGGCGGGTGCGCAGGGCTTTGTGCGGCAGGCACCAGCGCCCATAGATCCAGCAGCCCATCGCCATCAGCACCAGCCCCAAGATGGCAAACAGCAACGGCTGCCCCTGCACCATGCCTGTGAGCACCCACAGCAGAAAACCCACGGTGCCAAAAAGCAGGAAAGATAGCCCCTGCTTGAAGCTCTCCATCCACGCACCGGGGCGCGGCAAGGCAGAGACGAGGACGGGAAAAACGGCCATCACGAGGAAGGGGCTAGCCAGGCCCAGGCCGATCATGGAAAACATCATCAGCGCCTGGAGGGCGGGCAACGTCACCGCATAGCCCAGAGCCGTGCCCAGAAACGGAGCCGAGCAGGGCGTGGCGACCACCACCGCCAGCAGGCCGGAGAAGAAGGAACCGCCCAGCCCCTCCCGTGCCTGCAGATCCTGCCCCACACCAACCGCCGAGGCACCGATCTCAAACACGCCCGCCATGCTCAGGGAAAAGATCAGGAAGAACGAGCACAGGGCAAAGACGAAGCCCGGCGACTGAAGCTGAAAGCCCCAGGCCTTTCCAAAAGCCACCACCAGACTGCCGAGCAGCCAAAAGCAGACGAGGATGCCCGCCGTGTAGGTCAGCCCATGGAGCAGCACATGTTTTTTTTCCCCGCCTGCCTGCTGCACCACGCTCAGCACCTTGATCCCTAGCACCGGGAAAACGCAGGGCATGATGTTCAGGATCAGCCCGCCAATGAAAGCCAACAGCAGATTGGCTACGAAGGAACGGCTGGCAGTGCCCGCAGGTGCCTTTTTCATCGCCTGCCCAGCCGAGGGCGCGCTGGTTTTGGCGGCAAAAATCTCGGCCACCTCTGGATCCACCTCTGCGCTCGCGGCCAGGGCCACGGTCAGCTTGGCATCCGGCTTCACGGGTCGGCAGTTTTTCGGGTCACAGGCCAGGGCATCCAGGATCACGGAGAGCTCGGCCTGATCTCCAGGTTTTCCAGACGGCTTGATCTGCGCGGGCAGGTACACCACCCCGTCGTAGCCTTCGGATTTTTTGCCATCGGTGGACTCTACCTCATGCGTGGGAGGCCAGGGCAGCTCCTCCACCGTCCAGCCCTCTGGCAGCGTCCAGCGCAGTTTGGTCGGCTTGCCGATGATGCCGGGGGAGAGCGTCTTGCCATAAGTGTGCCAGTGTTCCGCATGGTCCACCCGCACTGCCACGCGGAAGACCTGCCCTGGAGCCGCCGCCTTGACTTCAGAGACGATGCGGATGCTCACCGGGGCTGATTTGGCAGCAGGCACTGCAAGGTCGATCTGTGCTGAGCTAGGCAGCGCCCCAGCGAACAGCAGGGAAAGAGCGAGGGAAAAGCATCTCATAGAGCGTGAAAGGCAGGAGCATTCATTACGCGCGGATATTCCCTTTGTCTCGGAGACTGGCACCTTAAAATGCGCGAGCCTTGGGCGGCCTGACATTTTGCGGTGAAACTTGCCTCTTGACCGCACCTGCTTCCCCGGTTCACGCATCCACCACATGCCTTCTCCTCAGGTTATCACCATCGATGGTCCAGCCGCCTCCGGCAAAAGCAGCATCGCTCGCCTCGTCGCCGCACGCCTTGGTGGCATCTATGTCAATACGGGAAACATGTACCGCGCCATGACCTGGGCCGTGCTAGAAAAAGGAGCTGACCCCGCCGATGCCGATGCCGTGCGCGCCTCTGCCGCTGAGGTGGTGCTGGAATCCCCCGTCTACGAAGGGCGCACGCAGGTATGCGTCAATGGCCAACTCCTCGGAGATGCCGAATTGAATAGTGATCCCGTGAACCGCGCCGTCTCCCTCGTCGCGCGTGTGCCAGAGGTGCGCCGCCGCCTCGTCGCAGAGCAGCGCGCCCTGGCCGCCCTGGGCCTGCTGGTCATGGAGGGGCGTGATATTGGCAGTGTGGTCTTTCCCGAGAGCCCGGCAAAGTTTTACATCGATGCCAGCGAAGAAGTGCGTGCCGCCCGCCGCCGTGCCCAGGGGCATCAGGACCAGGTCGCTGAGCGCGACCGCCTGGACAGCACACGCACCACCTCTCCCCTCGTCATCCCTGATGGAGCGATGGTCATCGACAATAGCCACCTCACGCTCGACCAAGCCGTGCAGGCCGTGCTCGATAAGCTACCCGCCTGACTTCCC
>JAIWOJ010000397.1 GCA_020216965.1 Prosthecobacter sp. | reverse complement strand
GGTAGGGTTCGAACCTACGACCTAGTGGTTAACAGCCACCCGCTCTACCGCTGAGCTACTCAGGAACGTCGTCCCGTTGGGAAACGGGCCGCCATGGTAACGGGTCCATCCGATGCCGCAAGCGTTTTGTGAGGTCTTCACAAGGTTTCGTGGGCTCCGCCTTTTCTGCCACCTGCGCCACCGTGGTGGCATCTCCAGGCCAGCAGGCCCAGCAGGCCGAAGCCGAAGGCATTCAAGGAGCCATGAATTGCCCACATCTGCGGCATCGGCAGGGCGAGTCCTGGCAGCAGGGTGCGCAGTCCATATGCCAGCGCCAGCAGCATGGCGATGAAGAGGGAGAGCCCCGAGAAGAAAAAGCCAGCCCGCAGCCAGGACGACATGCCCGCCATCAGCGCCGTGCGCAACTGCTCCACGGCCACGCCCAGCGCCCCACAAACCAGGACCGCCACCCCGATGGGCTCCACCCAGCGCAGCAGGCCGAAATGTGTGCAGGTGATCCCCGTGGCAACCCAAGGCACGCCCGCTAGAACCAGAAGGCAGCAGCCCCTGGTCCAGGCACAGGCGCGATGCTCCGCCTGCAAGCCGGCGATGAGCGGCAGCGTGAAACCCGCATGGTGAAAATGCGCCGCTGTGAGCAGGACGATCAGCGCATCAAACCCGAAGGGCATCCAGCCTGCACAGTAGGCGAGCAGCCAGCCCCCACCTACGAGTGGAAACACGCCTGCCGCCAAAAAGCAGAGCGCGGAGGCAGAAAAGTCACGTCGTCGATTCCAGGCAAGAAGGGTGTAGGCTGCCTGAGCCAAAAGCAAAAGCACCCACGGGATGGCGCGGATCAAGGCCGACTCACCTGCGCGCGTTTGCAATGAGAGCCAAAGTTGGAACAAAATAGGAAGGAAAAGAATGGCTGGGATTCCAGGGAGCTTTGCATCAGCAAGATCTCGCCCCAGTGGCATCAGCACCCCCGCTGAAAACATCACCATCATTGCAGGCCAGCTCAGATCCAGGGATAGTCTTCCGATCAAGGCGACTGCCGGAAATGCGAGCCAGCAGATGCCTATGATCTTCAGGCTGCGGAACAGTTCCGCAGGACTGTCAGTGCGCAGTGGCTTCACGAGCACACCTCCTTCATCGCCTGTTGGGAATCTTTGACAAACCGGCACTGCCACCAGCGCGCGAGGGGAAAACCCAGCCAGGCACAGGGATGCTGTGGATGGGAAAACGCCTGGATGACATACTCGAC
The DNA here is from genome assembly GCA_020216965.1 of Prosthecobacter sp. Lineage (GTDB taxonomy): Bacteria > Verrucomicrobiota > Verrucomicrobiia > Verrucomicrobiales > Verrucomicrobiaceae > Prosthecobacter. The sequence goes on along the minus strand of JAIWOJ010000397.1, from coordinate 2,268 downwards.
CCGGCCATCGGGATGCCGCCGGATTAGAAACATCTCCTCTCCGCACTCAGCGTGGTCGGGCAGCGTGCCATAGATGAAGCCATGGCTATCCGCACCATCACAGCGGCTGACGACCCGGCAGGGATTGATCCACCAAAGGCCAAGGATGCGCACCACCATGGCGACCACCTGGCCTGGGTGCTGCCTGGGCGCTTCCTCACGCGCGACCCTGGCCCATGCCGGAAACATGCGCCAAGCATCCAGGGCGCGGCAGGCTAGGTCATACACGGCATCGCCATGGCCCAGCACCGCGACGTGCTCATCCTGAATGAAGCCACGATGGCTTGGCGCTGTGCCTGCGCCGCTGCTGAGAAAGGCGGGCGTGCTCAGCGGCATGGATTGCCATTCCGTGTGCTTTTGTCGTAAAGTGGCGTCATCGGGCAGGTGCAGACAGACCATGCTACAGCTTGGAAAAGACGCGCTAGGCCGCCAGTCAAAACTGCCTCAAACCCACAGTTCAACTTTCAGAACTTTCAGCAGTTGGCTCACCTCCAGAGCCATTTCATCGCTTCAGGAAAGACGCTGGCTCCATGCTTAGAGTTGTGCCCGCCATCACCAAAAACAAAGGTGTAGTCATACTTCATATAGGCCAGCGCGGCGGCCATCTGGCGGTTCGCGATGGGCCAGTTGCCAAAGGGATTGTCCAGGTCGCCACTGCCATCCTGTAGGTAGATGCGCAGCGGCTTGCGCTCGGTGATGCGGATCAGGCTGGGATACACATGCCCGCCCGCCAGATCGACGTAGCTACCGATGGTGGAGAAGACCTTGCGGAATTTGTCTGGTCGCTCCCAGGCCACGGTAAAGGCGCAGATGGCTCCGCTGCTGGCCCCGCCAATAGCCCAGCCTTCCGGGTCGCTAGTCAGCTTGTAGTCCTTTTCCACCATGGGCAGGATCTCCGTCAGCAGGAAGCGTGCATAAGTGTCGCCCAAGCTATTGTACTCCTTGCCACGGTTGTTGTTTTTCCACGGGCTCGGAGGCTTGCTGTCGCCGATGTGGCCGGGCGTGATGAAGACAGCGATGGTCGGCTTCATGTCTCCGCTGGCGATGAGGTTGTCAAAGACCGTCGGCACGCGCCAGGCACCCTTGAGACCTACATAGTCATGTCCATCCTGGAAAACCATCAGGTTGGCGGGCTTTTCGGCACTGTATTGGGCGGGCACATAGATCCACCAGTCGCGCTTCGTGCCGGGGAAGATCTTGGACTCATGCACTGGCATCTGGATGACCTTACCTTTGGGGACGGTTGGGTTTTCCTGAGATAGTGGCCCTAGCTGGTAATCATCAGCCGCGTGAAGCACGCAGGAAACGAGCGGCATGAAAAACCAGAGATGACGGAAGAGTGGCATAGGGGGACTAGCAAATGGAAGTGAATGACTTCAACTGGATGTACGGGAAACGCTTTCCACGCGCAGGGACTCGGGATCGAAGGGTTCGACGGGGGCTTGAAACTCGCCGGTGACCTTGACGGCCATGCCGTCCTGAAGCCCCACCAGGCCATCGGCCACGATGATCTGCCCTTCCTTCAGCCCAGCAAGCACCTCGATGTAGCCTGGCTTGCGTCGCCCGATAGTGACCTCGATCCGGCTGGCTTTGTCTCCATCAAGCGTGAACACATAGGTTTTTGCACCTACTGGCACGAGGGCACGCTCAGGGATCGAGAGGGAGATGCGTGGTTCAACATGAAGGACTGCAGAGACCAGCATTCCTGGTCTGAGCAGCAGTTCCTCATTCGGCATCATCGCGCGTGCTGCAGCAGAGCGCGTTACAGGATCAATCCGCGTATCCAGATGAGTCAGAGTGCCCCGAAAAACTTTATCCCCGGTCGCCTGAGTGCGTGCCTCTAAGATGGCTCCAGGCTTCACCAGGCCGAGGTATGTTTCAGGCACACTGAAGTCGATCTTCACACGGTCAATCTTATCCAGAGAGACAATGACCGTGCCGGGAGAAACGAGTGCACCCACGCTGATCCTGCGCAGACCTAGCCAGCCATCAAAAGGGGCCACAATGCGGCGATCTGCAAGGCGAGCCTCTACTTCCAGGATATGTTGCCTCGCGACTTCAGCTAATGTGCGCCGTTCCTCAAGGCGTGCCTCCGGTGCGGCACCATCCTTTACGAGGCTTTGCAGGCGTAGGATTTCACGCTCGTGCTCAGCCAACTGAGATTTCGCTGCGGATAGGGAGGCTTCTTCCTCCGCGCTGTTTAGCTCAATGAGAAGATCCCCTTTTTTC
>JAIWOJ010000396.1 GCA_020216965.1 Prosthecobacter sp. | reverse complement strand
TGGCCGATGCCGTGGCCCGCCGCACACCGAATCTCTTCAGCCTCGAAATGTGGGGTGGTGCCACCTTTGACGTGTCCATGCGCTTCCTGCGCGAAGATCCCTGGGAGCGCCTGCGCCAGATCCGCGCCAAGGTGCCGAACATCCTCCTCCAAATGCTCTTCCGCGGCTCGAACGCCGTCGGCTACACAAACTACCCGGACAATGTCGTCAAAGGCTTCATCAAACATGCCGCCGAGAACGGCATGGACATTTTCCGCATCTTTGACTCGCTGAATTACCTGCCCAACCTCACCGCCGCCATGGATGCGGTGCGCGAGGAAACGAACAGCATCTGCGAAGGCACCCTTTGCTACACGGGAGACATCCTTGATCCCAAGCGCGACAAGTATGACCTCAAATACTACGTCCGCCTCGCCAAGGAGCTCGAAAAGATGGGCGCGCACATGCTTTGCATCAAAGACATGGCCGGCCTCGTTCGCCCCTTTGCCGCGAAGAAGCTCGTCAAGGCCCTCAAAGATGAAGTCGGCCTGCCGATTCACTTTCACACGCATGACACCAGCGGCCTGAATGCCGCGAGTTACCTCGAAGCCGCGCTCGCGAACGTGGACGTGGTTGACGCCGCCATCTCCAGCCTCTCCGGAGGCACCTCGCAGCCGAACTTGAATTCCATCGTCGCCGCCATGCAAAACACGCCGCGCGATACCGGCCTCGACGCCGAGGCGTTGCAGGAGTTCAGCGACTACTGGGCTGCCGTGCGCACCTTTTATAAACCGTTCGACACTGCCGAGCCCTACGGCACCGCTGAGGTCTATCTCCACGAAATGCCCGGCGGCCAGTACACGAATCTCAAAGAGCAAGCCATCGGCATGGGCCTCGGCCCGCGCTGGCCGGAGATTGCCCATGCTTACGCCGAGGTGAACCAGCTCTGCGGCGACATCGTCAAGGTCACGCCCTCAAGCAAAGTCGTCGGCGACCTCGCCATCGAGTGCGTCGCCCGCGGCGTGAAGCCCGCCGACATTTTCAACCTCACCGGCACGAAGTGGAGCAAGGACGTCACCAGCATGTTTGAAGGCTGGCTGGGCGAGCCCTTCTACGGCATGGAGCCCGCCAAAGCCGCCGACAGCCGCAAAAAATGGAACAAGCTCGCCGACGCCATCGTCGGCAAGGATGGCAAGCGCATCAAAGGCCGCCCCGGCACTCACGCTGCGAAGATCAACCTCGCCGAAGTGCGCACCGAGCTGAAAGCCAAGCTCAAAAAAGACCCCACCGAGGACGACGTGTGGAGCTACCTCATGTATCCCGATGTCTTCCTGAAATTCGCCGACTTCCGCAAGGCCCACGGCGATGTCTCCGTCCTGCCCACGCCCGCCTACTACTACGGCCTGCGCGACAAGGAAGAGATCAACGTCCACCTCGAAGAAGGCAAAACGCTCTTCGTCCGCCTCCTCAACATGACCGAGCCCGATGCGAACGGCCAGCAGACCGCCATTTTCGAGCTCAACGGCTACCCGCGCCACACCACGGTCACCAACAAAGCCCTCGCCAAAAACGCCGTCACCAAGACCAAAGCCGATCCCGCCGACCCCACCCAAGTCGGTGCCCCCATGCCCGGCATGGTCGCCAGCATCGCCGTCAGCGTCGGCCAAAAGGTCAAAGAAGGCGAAACCCTGCTCACGCTTGAGGCCATGAAAATGTTCGCCGCCGTCGCCTCCCCCGGCGCTGGCACCGTCAGCGAGATCTGCTGCAAAATCGGCGAAAGCGTGGAGAGCAAGGATTTGCTGGTGAAGTTGAGCAAATAGCTGCGAGCCGCTTCCTGAAATCCTCCTCGGTGTCTTTCTTCAATGAGGCATCACGGCCCTGTAGCTTTCCCTTTGCGGCCGTGAGCACAAAGCAGCGTGCCGAGAGGAGGAGAGCTTGTTTGGGTGAGCCAGGCTACGGTTTCCAGCCTGGGCCGCGAAACAAGTAGCCGAGACGCTGTGTCCAGGGCAGCCGACTGGTGCGGAGATCGGTGAGGATGTCTCGCCATTCATGGAAGACGATGTTCACAGGACCACGGTTTGTGATCTTCTTGGTCAGTCCATAGCGTGGGGGGTCTGAGGGGTCTTCCTCTGCGAAGGTGCCAAAGAGCTTGTCCCAGACGATGAGGCACATGCCCATGTTTTTATCGAGGTAGCGTGGGTTGGACGCATGATGCACCCGGTGGTGAGAGGGGGTGACGAGGATGTGCTCCAGCCAGCCCAGGCGACCGATGCGCTCTGTATGGACAAAGCTGCCGTAAATCTGCGTCGCAGCATACATGAGCAGCACATCCAGCGGCTCAAAGCCCAGCCAAGCGAGCGGTGCGAAGTAAGCGGTGCGGTAGAGCGGCTGGAAAACGGAGGAGCGGAAACCCGTCGTCAGATTGAACTCGGTGGAGGAGTGATGGGTGACGTGAACAGCCCAGAATAGGCGGCAGTGGTGGTCCACATAGTGCAGGAGGTAGTAGGCGAGATCCTCGAGGAGAAAGAGCGCTAGCCAATACCCCCAACCCTTTTCCCAGGTCATCAACCGGTGCTGCCAGCAGAAGCTGAGCACAGGCAAGACGACGGCAGCGCGAAGGAGCAAGTCCAGGCTACCGTTGAGGCCCGCCATGTAGAAATTGGTCAGAGTTTCCCGCCAGGAATAGGCGCGGATGTGGCGGAAATGCGTCACCAAAATCTCTGCCAAGATGGCGCAGAAGATCAGCGGAACGCTAAAAAGCATGAGGGACTGTTCGCGGAAGGCTTCCATGTGAGGAAATCGTTGCGTAGGGCGGCATAAACCCGCTCAGCCTGCATCTCAAGCAGATGGCAGAGCGGAGTTGTCAGGGCAAACCAAGCTGGCTTACATTTTTGGCATGGATCATCTTCCTGCTGCCCTGAAATGCCCAAACTGTGCCTCACCCATTCGGGAGCAGGACTATGATCTGGAGCAGGGAACGATCCGCTGCGGATATTGTGGAACCCTCATGCTGCCGCCGCGTGGGCAGCGCTCGTCTGCGGTGATTCAGCGTCCCCAGGTGGCGCTGCCAGCCAAGATGAGCCTGGAGCGCACGGCGCATGGCATCGTCATCAAGCGCAGGTGGATCAATCTGAGCGTGCTCTTCCTCATCCCTTTTTGTATTGTGTGGGATTCTTTTGTCTTCGGCTTCGTGGGAATGATGAGTAGCTCGGATGAGGTACCTTGGTTTGTTCGGCTATTCCCGATGGGCCACGTCGCCGCCGGGATCGGGATCACTTATTACACCTTGGCGCTGCTTTTGAACAAGACGCGCGTTGATGCCAATCACGGGGTGATTACGGTTTCTCACGGCCCGCTGCCTTGGGCGGGGTGGCGGGAGATCGTGGCCGGTCGGATCGAGCAGATCTATTGCAAAGAAATCATCCACCGGGGAAAAAATGGGGTGACGACCAGCTATGAAGGCTGGGTGCAGCTCAATGATGGCACGCATACCCGCTTGGTCGCTGCCGGGATGGAGGCTGATCAGGCTCTC
>JAIWOJ010000395.1 GCA_020216965.1 Prosthecobacter sp. | reverse complement strand
GCACCTCTCGCTGGATGAGGTGGCTCTAGAGGCTCTAGGCACGGCTGTATCAGAGCTGGCAGGGGATGTTTCAGCCCGGCACGAGGCTCTGCGCGCCTGCGTGGCGAAGCTGCCCCTGGAGCACCGTCAGCTCATCCAACTGCGCTACTTTGAGGACTTGGAGATCGACCAAGTGGCAGACCGCCTCAAACGCACCGCTGGAGCTGTCTATCGCGCCCTTAGCCGCATCCGCATGGGCTTGATGGAGTGTGTGGAAAGGCAGTTGGCCCTGGAATCCTAAACCTTTGATCTCGTGATGAAGCCCGCTGAACAATGGCAACTGCTCGAACTCTGGGAACGCGCCCGCTCTGGAGCCTCCAGCCCTGAGGAGACTGCTGAATTGAATCGCAAAATCCTTGAGGACGCGGAGGCCCGCCAGGTGCTGGCCCGTGCGGCTTGGATGGATGCTGAGATGCAGCACCTGGATGCAAAAGACCTCGCCCAGCCGGCAATCGCTCAGGCTCACCGGCCACGGGCATCGTCGTGGCGCTGGCATGTGGCGACGGCGGCTCTGGCGGCCCTTTTGGCCGTGGGATTTTTCTCCCTGCTGAGCCAAGGCCCGGCACCGGCAGCTACGCTGGTCAAAGCGCGCAACTGCAAGTGGGGCAGCAGCGCGCTGCCAACCCTGGAGGGGTCTAGCCTGATGCCAGGCACCATGGAATTGCTGGAGGGCATGGCGACGCTGCGCTTTGAGAGCGGGGCAGAGGTCACGCTCGAAGCCCCCGTGAGCCTGGAGGTCCTCTCTGCGATGGAATGCCGGGTCAAGCGGGGCACCGTCGTCGCCGATGTGCCCCCGCAGGCCAAGGGCTTTACCATCGTGACGCCTGAAACCCGCGTGGTGGACTGGGGCACGCGCTTTGGGGTCAGTGCTGGGGAGGATGGCAAATGCCTCGTGCATGTGATTGAGGGCTTGGTCGAGGTGCAGCGGCAGGGGGAAAAAAGCGCCCGTGAACTGCGCTCTGGCCAGCGGGTGGACTACGGCAACTTCCTCGCCGGGGCGGTCAATCCAGATGCCTTGCGGGAAGACCAGCCAGAGCCTGGGCGCTGGCTGCCTGGGCCTGTGCGTGATTTGGGCGATGGCTGGCAGGCCATCACCACGGCCTATGGGGCTGGAAAGGATACCTGGATTCAATCCAGCACCGTCAAGGCCACGGGGCGCGAGTCTTTCCTGCGTGTGAAGCACAGCAGTCATGACGCAAAGCTCGACCGCAAGGCCTACATCGCCTTTGATCTGACCCGATTCCAAGGCCGTGAGATCCTTGAGGCAGAGCTCGATCTCCATATTGAGCCCTCTGAACTCGGCTTTGCCTCCCTGGTGCCAGACGCCACCTTCACCGTCCATGCCCTCACCGATGAAAGCCTGGATCTCTGGCCTGAAGATGGCCTGACCTGGGAAAATGCACCTGCCCATGATGGCAGCCTGGAAGGACGCACCACCCCTATCGCCAGCCAGGCCGATAAGGTGGGTGAATTCATCGTGCCCCAGGGCACCACACGCGGAGTCTTTAGCCTCAAGGGGGAGGCATTGACTCATGCTTTGCGCGCGGATACGAATGGCATCATCACCTTCATCCTGACCCGCCAGACGGATGAAATGGCCCGCAATGGTCTCGCCCATGCCTTTGCCAGCCGTGAAAACACCAAAAACACCCCACCTACCCTGAGAGTGAAGCTAAAAGAGTCACCGGAGTAAAAAACAGACTCCGAACCTTCTCCCTGGTTTCAGGATGACTTGTCCCTGCCCGCAGGCCGCACGGCGTTACCCTTCACGCCGGTCAAGGAATCTCCCAGCTCCGCACGCCATTGCTCGGCCATTTTTTTCAATCGCCCCACCACCTCGGGATGCATCTCAGCTAGATTGTCTTTTTCCCCTGGGTCTTGAGACAAATCATAGAGCGCCTCTTCCTGCTGGGCCACTTGGTAGCCATGCCGCGTAGCGATGCCTGCGATGCCGCTTTGGGTGATGGCGGCGGGTTTCATGTTTTCCCAGTTGGAGGGCTTGCCATCGCGCCCAGGCTCACCTACCACCGTGATGTAGGGATGCGCAAAATGCAGCTTCCAACGGCCACTGCGGATCGCTTGGAGTTCATCACCCGCATAAAAAACGATGGATTCATGCGGTGAAACGGCACCCTCCGTGCCTTCGAGCAGTGCGCTGATGTCATGCCCGTCGATCTTACGCTCAGGAAGCGGCGCGCCCAGCTTCGCAGCCAGCGTCGGCAGCAGATCCATGGCGGTGATGGGCTCATCACAAACACGCCCGGCAGGGATTTTGCCAGGCCATTTGGCCAGAAAAGGTACGCGCACACCGCCTTCGTAACTGGTGAGTTTCCCCTCCCGCAGAGGTTTGGCACTGCCTGCATGGTTCCCGTAACTAAGGAAGGGGCCGTTGTCAGAAAAAAACAGCACCAGGGTCTGCTCCTCAATGCCAGCCTGTTTGACGGCTGCCTGGATCATGCCGATGCTCCAGTCGAGTTCCTCCACCACGTCCGCATACAGGCCATGGGCAGATTTCCCCAAAAAACGCTCTGAGGCAAAGATGGGCACATGCGGCATGATGTGCGGCACATAGAGGAAAAAGGGGCCATACTGGTGCCTGCGGATGAAGCTGACCGCCTTTTCCGTAATGCGCCGGGTGAACTGGGCTTGGTCGGGGTCTGTCTCGACCACCTGGTCATCCTCATACAGCGGCAGCGGCGGCATCTCGGCAGCTAGGCTAGGGTGGTAGCGGCTGTTGTCATTGGAGTAGGGGATGCCCCAAAACTCATCAAAACCATGCTTGAGCGGGGAAAACATCGCGGTTGTTCCCAGGTGCCATTTGCCAAAAATGCCACATGCATAGCCCTGGCTCTTCAACATCTCCGAAAGCAGCACCTCATCCGGGTGAATGCCATCCCGGCTTGTGTGATTCAGCGCACCTTGCATGGAGACCCGGTTCGCCTGGCACCCCGTCATGAAGGCAGCGCGGGACGCACTGCACACCGCCTGGGAGACATAAAATGAGGTGAACCGCGTTCCCGCAGACGCCAGCGCGTCCAGATGTGGGGTGCGGATCGTCTGGCTGCCCTGGCACGCTAGGTCTGCATAGCCTAGATCATCTGCCACAATCAGGATCACATTGGGCTTCCGTGCTTCCTGGGCAGAGAGCAGGCCACCAGAGAGCAGAGCAGCGATAGCATGGCGGAAAAAGAGAGAGCAGAGAGTCATCGCAGCCCCCACATAGAGGCAGCTTGTGCGACTTGCCAGGAAAGAGTTGCCAGATCAGTGCCTAGCATGGGATGCTACTCCCCTCATGCACTCCCTACCTACCCTGAGGCTAATAACCAGCCTCTGCTTTTTCCACGCATTGATCCCCCTGATCCATGCTGCGGACTCACCGGCAGATCGGTCGGTGTATTATGATGAACCGGGCAAACGCTGGCTGGAACTAAAAAAGGGGGACCGTGGCGGCACCCTTGTCACCGTGCGCTTTGCCTACGAT
>JAIWOJ010000394.1 GCA_020216965.1 Prosthecobacter sp. | reverse complement strand
GCTGCATGTGCGCCTCGATCCGCTACCCGGTGTCACTGATTTTGAGAAGGACGGCCTGCCACGCGTCTTTGACCTTCACCTTGACCGCGCCACCTACCGCCATGTGCGCGGCGATGAAAAGAACGAGGACAAATCAAAGCCCATGACGCCGGGCATCCCCGGTGTGCTCGAGTTCGCCACCTTCACCCCGAAAATCATCACATTGCCGCCAGCCATCTCGAAGCCATTTTTGCAACCCTTTGTCCTAGCAGACCGCCTCGCTGCAGCGGAGGCGGAGATTGCATCAGCTCGCGGAAAGCAGCTCGCCGCGGCCAAACTGAAGCCCGCCATGCTTTGCGCCGCTTTCGCTGCCGAAAGCCAGAAAGGCGATAAAGCCCTCGCCAAGGCCGCTGCCCTCGCGGAAGCGCAATTCAAGCTCGCCAAAGCCGAGGCCGATCTCGCTGCGCTCGACGCCAAAGCGGATGTGAAGAAGCGCAAGGCCGCTGAGGATGCCGTCGCCGCCGCGCAAAAGAGACTCAAGGAGCCCGGGGAGACCTACACGCCGATTCTGGCCTCCCTTAAAGCGCAGGAAGGCCCCGATGATCCCGACAACGCCAAGGTGCAAACCTATCCCGCGACCAGCACTGGCCGTCGGCTCGCTTTCGCGCAATGGATCGCCGATGCACGCAACCCGCTCACCGCCCGCGTGCTCGTCAATCAAGTGTGGTTGCGGCTCACCGGTGCCAGCTTTGTGCCGGATGTGAGCGACTTTGGCCTGCGAGCACCTAAACCCGTGCAGCAGGACATCCTCGACACGCTAGCCGCAGGCTTCATGGAGAACGGCTGGAGCCTGAAGTGGCTCATCAAGCAGATCATCCTCAGCGATTTGTATCGCCGTAGCTCCAGCAACGCGGGTGCTGATGCTCACACCCTCGCCGCCGATCCTGACAACACCTTCCTCTGGCGCATGAATCCGCGCCGTCTCGAATCCCAGTCGGTGCGCGATGCCTTGCTGGCCCTCAGTGGCCAGCTTGATCTAACCATCGGTGGCCCCAGCCTTGATCCCGCCAAGGCCGAAAATCTACCGCGCCGCAGCCTTTACTTCGTCCAGACGCCCGACACTGAGCACCGCTTCCTCGGTGCCTTTGACAATGCGAACGTGCTCGAATGCTACCGCCGCAACGAAAGTGTCGTCCCGCAGCAGGCGCTCGCCCTCACCAACAGCCAGCTCAGTCGTGCCACCGCCGATGCCCTTGCAAAGAAGCTTCCAGAGGCGATGCCCTCCGACTTTATCCTTCGCGCGTTTCAGACGATCCTGAATCGTTTGCCTACCGCAAAAGAGCAGCAGGTGTGCATCGAAGCCTTTGCCACCCTCAAGAAGAACCGCCCGCTTTTCCTTCAAGCCCTGCTCAATCACAACGACTTTGTTACGCTGCGTTAGCCATGAATCCGCCAACTTCCTTGAGGCTTCCGTCGCCTTTCTCACGCAGAGATCTGCTGGGCGGGCTGGGCAGCATCGCGCTGACCTCCATGCTGCGTGCAGAGCAGGGCTGGCAGCCACCGAGCGGCCTGCCGATGATCCCGCAGCGGGCGAAGCGAGTCATCTGGCTCTTCATGCGCGGCGGCGTGAGCCACTTGGAGAGTTTTGATCCGAAGCCGATGCTCACGAAATACGCGGGCAAGACGATCGGCGAGACGCCTTACGCGAGCGTGCAGGACCCGGAGAAGCTTAAAAAAGTCCGCGTGGTCGTTGTGAACGATGCAAACGGCAAGCAGCGCAATGTGATCTATCCGCTGCAGGTCGGCTACAAACGCTACGGCCAGTGCGGCATGGAGATCAGTGACTGGTTTCCGCACATCGGCTCGTGTGCGGATGAGATCGCCTTCATCCGCAGCATGTGGACGACCGATGACAATCATGGGGCCCAGGTGCAGTTTCACAGCGGGCGTCACATGCTCGAGCCACGCGTGCCTACGCTCGGTGCTTGGGTGACCTATGGCCTCGGCTCGATGACGGAGAACCTGCCGTCCTTTGTGAACATCGGTCCGCGTTACTTTGATGTGCGTGACGGGCACTACCTCGGCCCTGCTTATGACGCGGTGAACCTCAAGGTCGATCCGAAGAACCCGCTGACCTTTGCCACGCCGGAGTTTCAGATCGGCAAAGGCGAGCAGGCCGCGCAGTTTGACCTCATCCACCGGCTCAATAGCCTCGCTGACGAGCAGTATCCGGGCGATAAAACGCTCGCCGCCCGCATGAAGAGCTACCGTCTGGCCTTCAACATGCAGACCGCCGTGCCGGAGACGATGAACCTCGACGACGAAAGTGCCGAGACAAAGAAACTCTACGGTTACGACGACAAGGTCGCAGGTCCGTTTGCGCGCCAACTGCTGGTGGCACGTCGCCTGGCTGAGCGGGGCGTGCGCTTCATCCAGCTACAGCATGGCGATGGGGCCGCAGGTGCCTGGGACTCACATTCCGGCTTGAAAAAGAATCACACGAATCTGGCGCAGCAGGTGGACCAGCCCATTGGTGGCCTGCTAAAGGACCTGAAGCAGCGTGGTATGCTGGATGACACGCTGGTGGTCTTTGCCACCGAGTTTGGCCGCACGCCTGGATCGCAGGGCAGCGATGGCCGTGATCATCATCCGTATGGTTTCAGCGTGTGGATGGCCGGCGGCGGCATCAAGGGCGGCACCATTCATGGCGCGACGGATGAACTTGGCTTCCACGCTGTCGAGCACCCCCACTACGTCACCGATGTGCATGCGACCATTCTGCACCTGCTCGGCCTGAACTCTCACGAGCTAGAAATCCCAGGCCGCAAGCGGCTGGAACGTGATTTTGGCAAAGTGATTGGCGAGATTTTGGCCTAGCTTGTTTTACAGATCCTTCGGGGAGTTGATGTTGCGAAACAAAGATTCTTCTGCCTCGCTAGCCATGATGAGGTCAGCTAAGCCGGCGCTCACGCATTCAGCAGCCAGTTCACGGAGCGCCAGCCTGCCCTTGGCGAGATGCTGATCGAAATAGGGAAGCATGGCCGGATGATAAAGCGCAGAAAGCGGTTCAATGCCATGGCCTGTCTGGAAGAAGCACCCCTTTGACTTCATGGCCGATGGCATCGTCTGATCCAGCAACCAGGTCGGCTCCATCTGTGGCATATCCACCGCGAGCACGAGCAGCGGCCCGGCTGAAGCGCGGAGCACCCGGTGGATGGCACCCATAGGGCCGTGCGGATCCCCCGGCGGGTCAAAGTACCAGCCGTCCACGACCTGGGCGCAGGGCTGCTGGTGCAGCCCCTGCTCCTCACGGCAGGCGACCAGGAGGCGCGTGGGGCATAGGGCGGCTAGCGTGCTAAGCTGATGTTGCCAGAGCGGACGGCCCTGCCAGTCGAGCATGGCTTTATCACGTCCCATTCGGGTGGACTGGCCACCTGCGAGCAAAACCGCAGCCAGTGGTGGCATGGCTCCGTCCGCAGCCATTACCTTGGGTCATCCTCCTTCGCCAGCCTCATGCTCAGGCCCAAACCTTTGGGGGCTGGGGCCG
>JAIWOJ010000393.1 GCA_020216965.1 Prosthecobacter sp. | reverse complement strand
GGTTCAGGCGGTGTCTGCTCTCCCTGAAACTGCCAAGGGGCTGGGCTGGGTTTCCCCCTACTCCCCAGCCCACCGGGGCGGGCAGCTTGGCACAAAAAAGCCGGTCCCTGGCATGGGACCGGCTTAAAATGGGTGGTAAGTCGCTGAATTACAGTCCTTTGGAGACGATGTACTTCACCAAATCGACAACGCGGTTGCTGTAGCCCCACTCGTTGTCATACCAACTGACGAGCTTGAAAAATTTGCTATTGAGCTCAATGCCGCTGCCAGCATCAAAGATGGAGCTGCTGGAATCATGGATGAAGTCGGTGGAGACGACCTCATCACTGGTCCAGGAGAGGATGCCTTTGAGGTAGGTTTCGCTGGCCTTTTTCATGGCCGCGCTGATTTCGGCGTAGCTGGTCTCCTTCACCGTCTTCACGGTGAGGTCCACCGCAGAAACGGTGGGGGTAGGCACGCGGAAAGCCATGCCGGTGAGCTTGCCCTTCACTTCTGGAATCGCCAAACCGACGGCTTTGGCAGCCCCCGTGGTGGAGGGGATGATGTTGATGGCGGCACTGCGGCCACCTTTCCAGTCCTTCTTGGAAGGGCCGTCCACGGTCTTCTGGGTGGCAGTGTAGGAGTGGACGGTGGTCATCAGCCCTTCCTCAATGCCAAAACCTTCCTTCAGCAGCACATGCACTAGCGGGGCCAGGCAATTGGTGGTGCAGGAGGCGTTGGAGATGACGTGATGGTTGGCGGGGTCATATTTCTCATGGTTCACGCCCATGACGACGGTGATGTCCTCCTCTTTGCCAGGGGCGGAAATGATGACTTTCTTGGCACCCGCGTCGATGTGGCCCTGGGCCTTCTTGCGCTCAGTAAAAAGCCCGGTGGATTCAATGACAATGTCCACGCCGAGTTCCTTCCAGGGCAGAGCGGCGGGGCCTTCCTTGACGGCTAGGCATTTGATCTCCTGGCCATCGACGACCAGGATGTCATCCTCAGCCACCTCTGGGCTGCTTTTCTTGGAGTACACTTCTTCCTTGGCCTTGCCCTGGGTGGAGTCATATTTCACGAGGTAGGCGAGATTGTCAGCCGGGACGAGGTCATTGACGGCGACGACCTGGATCTCTTTACCGAGGAGACCCTGATCACAGATTGCACGAAACACCAGGCGACCGATGCGCCCGAAACCATTGATGCCGATTTTGACCATTGAGTGTGGAGGGGGTGGGGAGTTGAAGCAAACCAGAGCAGTTTCTGCGCCGGTTTTGGATGCATAATCGCCGGGGAGGGGGTGTCAACCTAGCTTTCCAAGGCAATTCGGGTGATGAAGAAACACTTTGCTGCACTTGGCGGTTGTCCGCCATCCTTTGCCGTGGTTGATAAAATGTCTCCGCATCAGGCGGTTTGTCTTTCCACCCCGCATTTTCCCTCTGCATGTCCCCCATCATCCCTCAAGAAGGCTGGATCGTTCAGCACCTTTTTTACAGCATTGACCACGGCTTCTGGGCCGCGCTGACCCCTGAGGAAAAAGCTGAGCGCACTGCCCGGCTGCATGAAACCGTGCAGCGCATCCGCAGCCATCCAAAAACTCAACTGCTGAGCTTCAGCATGGTGAGCCCAAAGTCAGAGCTCGGCTTCATGCTGCTGACGCCAAATCTCCAAGACGCCGACCTCTTTGCCAAGGAGCTTGGTCTAGCCCTCGGCCCAGATGTGCTAAACCCGATCTACAGCTACCTCTCCATGACGGAGTGGACCGAGTACAGCGAAAAAGAGGAAGAAGCCTCTGAGCGCATCCAGCGCACGGAAGGGCTAGAGCCCGGCTCTGAGGCACACCAGAAGCGTATGGCAGAGTGGAAGGCACACATGGACAAATATTATAGCGACCGCTTGTATCCGAATATGCCCGACTGGCAGGTCATGTGCTTTTACCCGATGAGCAAGCGCCGCAACGTCGGGGCCAACTGGTATGCTCAGGACTTTGCCAAGCGCCGCGAGCTGATGGGCGGCCATGCCAAAACCGGCCGCAAGTATGCAGGCAAAGTGCGCCAACTCGTCACCGGCTCCACCGGCCTAGATAGCCATGAATGGGGCGTAACCCTGTTCGCGCACGATATTTTCCAGATCAAAAGCATCGTCTATGAAATGCGCTGGGATGAAGTGACCACGCAATATGGCGAATTTGGTGATTTTTACATCGGCATCCAGCTTAGCATCGAGGAGCTGCTGCAGCGCGTTCAGTTGACCTGATCCATCATGCCCAATCAGCCCCTCACCATCGCCGACCGCACGTTTCAATCCCGCCTCATGCTGGGCACGGGCAAGTTTGCCTCAGGCGATCTCATGCGGGAGGCCATCGTGGCCTCTGAGACAGAAATTGTCACCGTGGCGTTACGGCGTGCAGACCTCTCGGGCAAGAGTGACCCGTTTGCCAACATCCTGGACTACATTCCCAAAAACGTCCTCCTGCTGCCCAACACCAGCGGGGCGATGAATGCTGAGGAAGCCGTGCGCCTCGCCCGCCTAGCGGTGGCCGCTGGGCTGCCGAACTGGGTCAAGCTGGAAATCCATCCTGACCCACGTTATTTGCTGCCTGACCCTATCGAGACCCTGAAAGCGGCAGAAATTTTGGTCAAAGAGGGCTTTACCGTCCTGCCCTACATCAATGCAGACCCCGTGCTGGCACGCAGGCTCCAAGATGTCGGCACGGCCACCGTGATGCCGCTCGGTTCCCCGATCGGATCACACCAGGGCATCACCACCCGGAAGCAGATTGAGATCATCCTGACCCAGGCCACCGTGCCTGTGGTCATTGATGCTGGCATCGGCGCGCCCAGTCATGCGGCTGAGGCCCTGGAGATGGGGGCAGATGCTGTCCTGGTGAACACAGCCGTGGCCATCGCGAGCGATCCACCACGCATGGGGCGGGCCTTCAAGGCTGCTGTTGAGGCTGGCCGCGCTGCTTATGAAATCGGCCTTGCCGATAGTAGTGACGAGGCAGCCGCATCCAGCCCCCTGACAACCTTCCTCTACAAAGAATAATCCCACGGCAGCCTCCCCCCCGCCCAGGGTGAGGAAACCGCTTTTCCAAAAACAAAATGCCGCCTATAGAAGCGGCTGCCGTAATCCATCCTGCCCCCCGCGACATGTCAGACGATCCTTCCCCACGCCAAGACGGCCCCCAGCGCCGCAACCAGGAGCCCCAATTCAATTGGAAGGGCTTCCTTTTGCTGGCAGTCGTCGTGCTGCTGGTCGGCTCCGGCCTCATGGTGGGCAAAGAAGCAACGCGTGCCCAAGAGGTGACCTACCGGGACTTCGTCAAATTCGTGGAAGAAGATCGCATCGACCGCGAGCTCGACCTGAAGCTCGTGCAGCAAGACACCACCTCCGCAGAGTACATCGAAGGCTACGTCCTGCGCTCGAAGGCTCCAGGCGCGAGCGCCGAGGGTGAGATCACCCCGCCCAAGCTCTCCCCCTCCTCCTCTGACAGCCCGCCCAGCGCCCTCACCCGCCGCAGCAGCACCAAGTTCACCGTGCCAGTTTCCA
>JAIWOJ010000392.1 GCA_020216965.1 Prosthecobacter sp. | reverse complement strand
ATCCCTTTGAAAATGAGGTAAATGAACAGCAACCTGGATTCCCATTTTCCTTTTTAGGCTGAAATCACCGCCCAAAGTGCCGTGTGGCGAATTTGAGGTATTGTTGCCAGTCGTAATCCGTGACGTCGTGTTTGCCGGTGCGGATGTGGTAGCCGATGAAATCGCCGACGGGCTGGTCGATGCCGGGCTGCTCGGGCACGGCGACGCCTTTTTTGCCGAACAAATCATAGACAGGCTGCGCGTGCAGGCCGGAGAGGAACTCTCCTTTGGGGTCGGCCCATTGATCCTCGACGGCGCTGGCGATGTAGGCGGGGCGGGGCGCGGCCAGGGCGATGAGCATGTGCTTGTCGACCGGGCAGGCGGCCTCGTTGCCCGCGTAGCTGGCGTAGGTGCGGGTGAACCAGTGGGGGAAGGCCTTGGTGATGATGGCGGTGGTTTCACCAAAATTCCGCCGCATGAGGGCAGCGCCGCCTTCGCCGGAATTGTTGGAGATGACGATGCCGAAGCGGCTGTCCTGCGCGCCTGCCCAGAGGGAGGTTTTGCCGAGCCTGGAGTGGCCGATGACGGCTAGGTGCTTGGCATCCACGTCGGAATCGGTTTCCAGGTAGTCGGCGATGCGGCTGAGCCCCCAGGCCCAGGCACCGATGGCACCCCACTGCCCATTTTGCCACTGGGTGGCTGCGCCCTGCGGGCTGAGGGCGGCACGCAGGCCATCCTTCCAGCCCTCGGCATGGTCAGGTTCGACGTCGCCATAATAATAGGTGGCCACGGCAAAGCCCTGGCTGAGGATCATCTCCAGCGGCCAGCGGCTGCTTTCATTGCCGCGGCTGGCCTCGGTGGCCCGGTTGTCCACGATGTGCTTTTCCTTGTTGGGGCGCATCCAGCGGGTGGAAAGGGGCACGTCGGACTCGGTGCTGACGGCGTGGTTGCCGCCAAAGCTGGGACCGACGAAGCAGGGGGCGGGGCCGCTGCGTCCGTTCGGGGTGTAAAGCATGACCTCCATGCCCTGCCAGGCGGGATGCTCTGGCAGGGAGATGTGAATGAACTTGCGCGTGGCTTTGCCGCCGAGGGCGTCCTTTTTCACCTGGGTCACCTTGAACTGCACAGGCCCCCAGGTGGCAGGGTCTGGGGTGCGGCCATAGACATGCTGCTGAAAGAGGGCTAGCACCTCGGGGCGGCGTTTGTTGATCCAAGCTTCAGCGGTGGAGATGGTGCTGCCGTCAGCGCTTTTGAGGAGCTCAGGCAGGGTGTAGGGGGCGATCTTGCTTTCGTCGTAGTTGGCGGTCTTCTGCTGGGCTTCAGCGAAGTCCTCGCCGATGAGGAGGGTGGTGAGCATGAGGGTGGCTGGGAGATGGCGGAGCATGGCAAGAGCAAACGCAGCGGCAGGCGGCCTTCCATCTTGCTCGTTGGATGAAGTGGTCGGCGTTTGCACTTGTCCCAGGACGGTTTTATGGCGGGTAGGATGTTTCTGGCCGCCACGACCCTGCCGCCGCTGTTCATCCTCTTGGCTGTGATGCTGATGGGGGTGGTGCTGATGTCTCTGCTGCTGCTGCGGCTGCAGCAGTCCTTGCTGGCAGGCTATTTTTTGTGCGGGGTCATCATCGCAAACAGCGGCGTGCTGAAGGCGCTGGGGGGGGCGGCCACGCAGGCGGGCATCACCCAGATGTCTGAGTTTGGGGTGATGCTGCTGATGTTCACCCTAGGGCTGGAGCTATCTCTGGGTGAGCTGAAGTATGTGCGTAGGCTGGCGCTGCACGGCGGTGGTTGGCAGATGGGCCTGTGCATGGCCGTGGCAGCGGCCTGTGCCTGGGTAGCGGGCATCACGGGCTCTGGGGTGCTACTGCTGGCGGTGGCCCTCGCGATGAGCTCCACGGCGGTGAGCCTGAAGACTTTCCAAGACCTGGGCCAGGAAAGCAGCCCTGGGGCGCGCATGTCTCTGGCGGTGGCTCTTTTTCAGGATCTTTTCATTATCATCTTCTTCCTCGTGCTGCCGCTGCTGCTGCCGACGAAAGGCGCTGCTGCGCAGGAAGAGCAGAGCATGATGGCGCGTGTGGGCTCGCTAGCCTGGCGTGGTGCCTTGTTTGTGGTGCTCTCAGGGGCCTGCGCGCGGTGGGTGATTCCTGCCCTGCTCTATGCCGTGACGCGCACGCGCAATCGCGAGCTTTTCACCCTCAGCGTCATCGGCTGCTGCATCGGCCTGGCCTTCATCGGCGGGATGCTGGATCTGGGGTTGGCGTTGGGCGCGTTTGTAGCCGGACTGGCGGTGAGTGAGTCGATCTACAAACCGCGCATCCTGGCGGATGTAATGCCGATCAAAGACCTGTTTTTGACCCTCTTTTTCGTTTCGGTGGGGCTGATGATGGATGTGCAGGTGGCCGCGAAAAATTGGGCACCTATCCTGGGCCTCACGGTCGCAGTCATGGTGGTCAAAGCCGCGCTGATCACGGGCATCGCGCTCCGGCTGCGGCTGGCCCACAAGCAGGCGCTGATGGCTGGGCTGGGCCTGAGCAGTGCGGGGGAGTTTTCCCTCGTGCTGCTGCAAAAGGCAGGGCCCGCCGGGTTTTGGAGCGCGGAGACCCAGCAGGTGCTCATCGGCAGCGCTGCGCTGGGGATGGGCCTGCTGCCTGCCCTGATGCGCGCGGGCGAGCCGCTGGGCACCTGGCTGGAGAAAAAGGGCTGGGGGCGGAAAAAACCGCGCCTGCCTGACTCTGACTCTCTACGCCAGCGCATCAAGGGGCTGGAGGATCATGCCATCCTCATCGGTTATGGGCCGGTGGGTGAGCGGCTGAATAAATCGCTTCAAAGCCAGGGCATCACCACGCTGGTCATCGACCTGAATGCAGAGACCGTGCGCGAGCTAAAGCGCCATGGGCAACCGGTGCTCTTTGCCGATGCCGCGCATGAGGAGACCTGGGAACTCTCCCGCCTGAGCAAGGCACGCCTGGTGGCCTTTACCTTTGCCGACGCGCCCGTCATCGCGGAGGCTATCTCTATCGTGCGCCAGCAGCGGGAAGACATCCCCATCTTGGCCCGCGCCCGTTTTGCCTCCGATGTGGAGCGCCTGAAGCGCCTGGGCGCTACCGCCGTGGTGAATGATGAGCTAGAGGCAGGCCGCTCCATGGTGGACCAGGCGGTGGTGATGCAGGGGTGATGCTGACGGCTTATTTTTCGGCTCCTTCGGCTTTCAAGACTCTGGGGCTGGAGCTGAAGCGGCTGGGCACGGGCACGCCGAAAAGCCTGGGCTGCTCTTGCGGGTTGCGGTCTGCATCTGGGGCTAGGTGATCAAAAAAGGCCTGATACGGCAGGCTGCACTGGAGGCGGCGCTGGCTGCGGTCGATCTTGGGATTGAGCACGATGACGGCACTGGCGTAGGGCTCCTGTGACTTGAGCGCCTTGGCCTGCGCACGCGCTTGATCGACACTGAGGGACTTGTCTTTGACGATGCCCTCCAGCCGCTCCAGGTGCGCGCGGGTGATGCCACCCCAGAGCCTACGCCAGCTCTCCGGCTCCACACGCACGGCCTGGACGTTCA
>JAIWOJ010000391.1 GCA_020216965.1 Prosthecobacter sp. | reverse complement strand
GAGGAAAATCAGCCCGAACGGTTTCAGCCCCACATCGGCGTGGATGAAAGCGGCAAAGGGGACTTCTTCGGCCCCCTGGTCATCGCCGGGGTGTATGTGGACCGCGCCGCCGTGCTGGCCCTGCAGGAACTGGGTGCTGTCGATAGCAAACGCATCAGCAGCGATGAAAAAATCACCCGCCTCGCCGCGCAGATCCGCCGCGTGCCAGGGCTGCACTGCGAGGTCATCCAGATCAACCCGACGCGCTACAACGACCTCTACGAAAAGTTCGGCAACCTCAACCGCTTGCTCGCCTGGGGCCACGCCAAAGTCATCGAGCTACTCCTGGAAAAAGTGCCAGACTGCCCCCGCGCCATCTCCGATCAATTTGCCAATCCCGCCGTGCTCCAGCGCGCCCTCCAAGAGCGTGGGCGCAAAATCGAGCTCATCCAGCGCACCAAGGCTGAAAGCGACCCCGCTGTCGCCGCCGCCTCCATCCTAGCCAGGGACGGCTTTGTGCAATGGCTAGACCAGACGGAAAAAAAAGCAGGCATCCCCTTCCCCAAGGGAGTCTCAGCCGCCGTCAAAGAAAGCGCACGCAAACTCGTGGCCCAGGACGGCCCAGAAGCCCTGCGTCATTTCGCAAAAACCCACTTCAAAACCGCTGCCGAAATCCTCGGGCAGCCAGACACCCCCCTGCCTAACGACTAGCCTGAAATTGAACTGACAAGGAACGGCTTGCAGTTGGCACAGAACAGGCGGATTCTAAACATTCCCCCCCGGAAATTATGCCAAGCATCACCAAACGCGAAATCGTCATCGAGCTCAGTGAAACCACCGGCCTCGCCCAGGTCACTGTCGCTGAGCTCGTGGACTCCTTCATTGAACTCGTCGGCAAAAAACTTGCCGAAGGCAACGACGTCACCTTCCGCACCTTCGGCACCTTTGAAGTGCGGGTCTCCAAATCCAAAATCGGCCGCAACCCCAACGTGCCAGGCTCCCAAGTCCGCATCCCAGACCGCTGCACGGTCAAATTCAAACCCGGACGCGAACTGAAACAAGCCGTCGCCGCCCTCCCACCCGAGCGCATTGCTGGGGCAGGTCAGGCATCCACCTGAGCAGAGACGGGGGCTTGCAGCCCCACAAATCTGAGCGAAGCAGGGTGACAGATCATGGACACCCTGTCTGCCACCCTGCTCCTGCTCACCATCATGGACCCGCTAGGCAACGTGGCCACCTTCGTCGCCAGCCTGCGCGGCGTCCCTGCGGAACGCCGCCTGCGTGTCATCGCCCGCGAGCTCGTGGCCGCGCTCATCATCCTGTTGATCTTCCTTTTCACAGGCCCCTGGCTGCTCGGCCTACTGCACCTGAAGCAAGAGGCGCTCTTCATTAGCGGCGGCATTGTACTTTTCCTCATCGCCCTCAAAATGATCTTCCCGCCAGCCCAGCACAGTGAAGATCCTTCCCTAGAGCCCTTCCTCGTGCCCCTGGCCACGCCCATGATCGCCGGCCCCTCCGTGCTCGCCACCCTGCTCGTTCTCGTCAGCACCTACCCCGATCAAATCGGCCGCTGGTTCACCGCCCTCATGATCGCCTGGGCCATCACCGCCGCCGTGCTGCTCTGCGCCCCCGCCATCGCCCGCATCCTGCGTGAGCGCGGTGCCATGGCCGTGGAGCGCCTCATGGGCATGCTGCTCGTCATGGTGGCCGTGCAAATGTTCCTCAATGGCATTGAGCACTACCTCCAGCGCTAAAGATGCCAGCCCTGGCATGAACGAAATCCCCAACCGTAGGCGTTCCCCATGACATGGGAAAATTGACCATCCTCCTGCCAGCCACGGTTCTCGCCCTCAACATCCTCCCCAGCCTCAGTCCTGCAGCCGATTCAGGGTTCACGCCACTTTTCAATGGCATGGACCTCACACACTGGACCGTGCCAGAGGGCGACAACGGCCACTGGAAGGTGGTCGATGGCGTCATTGATTACGACGCCTGCAGTGAGGCACCTGGCAAGGACAAGAACCTGTGGAGCGAAAAGGAATACGGCGACTTTATCCTCAAGATCGATTGGCGGCTCAAACAGACCACGGGGCTCTATCCCATGCCCATCGTCCTGCCAGATGGCACGCACCAACTCGACGCCAACGGCCAGGAGATCAAAATCCCCACCCCAAACGCCGACTCAGGCATCTACCTCCGCGGCCAGGGCAAATCCCAGATCAATATCTGGTGCTGGCCCATCGGCAGCGGGGAGGTCTATGGCTACCGCATGGACAAAACCATGCCGCCCGCAGTGCGCGCCGCCGTCACGCCCAAGGTGAAGGCGGATAAGCCCGTGGGCGAATGGAACACCTTTGAAATCACCCTCAAGGGCGACCGCCTGACCGTGGTGCTGAACGGACAGACCGTCATCGAAAACGCCCAGCTCCCCGGCATCCCCGCCAAGGGCAGGCTGGGCCTGCAGCATCATGGCGGCAAAAACCCAAAGACCGGTGAGCTATCCCCCGCCTCCAGCCTCATCCAGTTTCGCAATATCTTCATCAAAGAGCTCTGACCCAGCTCAGTGCCGACGCTGCGGGCCGCGATTGGCCTCCTGCTTCAAAAAGAGCGGCTCCAACCGCTCACGAATCCAAGAAAAAGCAGCCTCCAGCCCATCGCGCTGATAAATCACGCCAATCTCAGCCTCAACCTTCGTTGGGTTCCCCAGGCAGTTGAGGAACTGATTGCAGGTCAGCCTTGTCTTCATCTCCGCATCCACCACGCCGTGCTGACGCAGCACCCAGGTGCGCGCATAGAGCTCCAGCACAGCATCCCCGATCCAGGCTTCCTGGCGCAGGGTTTCCAGCTCTTCACGCGCTTGTGACATGCCCACTCCTTCGGACCATTTTCTCCCCTCCGCCATCGTTTCATCTCAGAAAAAATCGATCGTGCACGCCAGGAGACATTTCCTCCTTGCACTGAAAGGAAACCCGCGCGCGTATCCGTTCAGTCGCAAGACGTCCCCCTTTTTCCGCGACCCCCATGAAAACCATCCTCACCGCCCTCGCTGCCATGACCCTGACCGCCGCCGCCCCCGTCCAGGCCGCCGATGATCCTGCCCAACCCGCAAAAACCGCCATTGCCGTGATCGGCGGCGGCTGCTTTTGGTGCGTGGAGGCCCAGTACAAGATGCTCAAAGGCGTCCATAAAGTCATCAGCGGCTATGCCGGCGGCCATGTAGAAAACCCCACCTACAAGCAAGTCTGCAACGGTGACACCGGCCATGCCGAAGTCATTCAGATCGAATACGACCCCACCATCCTCAGCTACAAAGACATCATCGACTTTTTTTGGCTAGCCCATGATCCCACCACCCTGAACCGCCAGGGCAATGATGAAGGCCCCCAATACCGCTCCACCATCATGTACCTCGATGAAGAGCAGAAAAAAATCGCCGAAGCCTCCCTCGCGGAAGCCCAAAAAAACATCGAAGGCAAAATCGTCACCGAAATCGTGCCGCTGAAGAAATTCTACCCCGCCGAAGACTACCACCAGGACTACTTTGCCAACAATCCCCAGCA
>JAIWOJ010000390.1 GCA_020216965.1 Prosthecobacter sp. | reverse complement strand
CAATGGCGTGCTCATACATGACAACGTCGAGCTGAACAAAGACTTCACCACCTCCGCGCCCCTTTCCACACCACTGACCAACCCGGAAGGTCCCCTCCACCTGCAGCAGCACGGCAATCCCGTCGCATTTCGGAACATCTGGGTTCTGCCTGGGAAATGAAAGACCTCGCATGACACCCGTCTCTATTTTTAATGACGTGATCGGGCCCGTGATGCGCGGGCCTTCGAGCTCGCATTGTGCGGCGGCGTTGCGGATTGGAAGGCTGGCGCGGGATCTGATGAATGGTGTGATGGATGAGGTGTTGGTCGAGTTTGATCGCGGCGGTTCGCTACCGACCACCCATGAAAGTCAGGGGAGTGATATGGGTCTCTTTGGTGGGCTGCTTGGTTGGGAGGCGGATGACGAGCGTTTGCCAGAGTCAGCCAAGGCTCTTGCTGAAGCGGGCATCAAGCTGCGCATAGAGACCGTGGATGTAGGGGATCCACACCCGAACACCTACCGGCTGACGCTGAAGAACGCACACGAAACGCACACGCTGATCGCCATTTCGACCGGCGGCGGCATGATCGAAGTCATTGAGATCGATGGCGTGCCGCTGAGGATGGATGGCGGGTATCACGAGACGCTAATCTGGTGTGATGCAGACACTCCAGTGTGCACTTTGGGCCTCTCAGAAGCAGACAAGAGTGTCTGCATCACTCACAACCTCGGTGACCAGCAACTCATCCAGGTCAAATCCGACCGATTCGTCGAATCAGTCGGGTCTTCAGTGAAACGGCTTTCGCCAGT
Organism: Prosthecobacter sp.; assembly: GCA_020216965.1. Lineage (GTDB taxonomy): Bacteria > Verrucomicrobiota > Verrucomicrobiia > Verrucomicrobiales > Verrucomicrobiaceae > Prosthecobacter. The sequence continues at coordinate 2,758 of JAIWOJ010000390.1, read as the reverse complement.
GCTTCCGGTGCCCTCGCGGAAGGATTTGAAGGTGCCGTTTTCGAGCTGTGCGGAGATGTTACAGCATGATGGAGATCGAAAGACGCCGCTCTGGCAGATCGCCATCGAGTATGAGCGTGCTCGCGGAAACTTCACCGAGGCGGAGGTCATCGCGAAGATGACCGAAATCGTCCGCATCCTACGCAAGTCCATCGCCAGCGGCATCGCGGGCACGAGTTATGAAGATCGTGTGCTGCATCATCAAAGCGGGCGTTTTGCTGAGATGATGCAAACAGGCCGCCTGCTTGATGGCGGCGCTTTGAACCGCATCATCCTCTACGTCACCGCCATCATGGAGGTGAAGAGCAGCATGGGCGTCATCGTCGCCGCGCCGACAGCAGGTGCATGCGCCGCATTGCCTGGAGCGGTGATCGCGATGGCGGAGGAAATGGGCAAAGACGAGACTGAAATGGCGAAAGCCATGCTTGCTGCCGGATTGATTGGCGTCTTCATCGCCACGCGCTGGTCCTTTGCGGCGGAGGTTGGCGGTTGCCAGGCGGAGGGAGGTTCTGCGGCGTGCATGGGCGCGGCCGCGCTCGTCACACTCGCAGGCGGGACGCGGGATCAGGCCATAGCGGCAGCATCCATGGCCCTCCAGAGCATGCTGGGTCTGATTTGTGATCCCATTGCCAATCGCGTCGAAGCGCCGTGCCTGGGTAAAAATGTGATGGCAGCCGCCAATGCGTTGTCTTGTGCCAACATGGCCCTCGCTGGCTATGATCCACTCATCCCTCTCGATGAAGTCATTGATGCCGCCAAGGCCGTCTCCGAACGCATGCCGCGCGAGCATCGCTGCACCTCGCTCGGCGGTCTTGCTATCACCCCGACCTCTTTGGAAATCGAAAAACGCCTCGCTGCCCTCAAGACGGGCTGTGGAAGTTGTGCCTGCCATTAAAAGCCTCCCCTCGCAGATGCCGCCAGGCTGCTCAGCAAATCGGCCTCGTTTGGGATTGACGAAGAAGGCCAAACTAAGATTACCTAAGCAAGTCGTGCCAAACAGCAGCCAACCTGACAAAGCTGCTCATGGCCCTGATCACTCTCTGTGTATGATCCTCAGCCTTCATCATCGGATTCTTCCGTTGCTTGCCTGCCTACTTTTTACGCAGTCAGCCCTCGCCAAAGATCCAACCAAGCCCGGCCTGATGAGACAGGCCATCGCGCACCTGGAAGGCGCCAGACACACAAGAGAGCCACTCGTCTCACTTCGCGCGGCTAGGCGCGCCGTGGTGAATGCCCACCCCAACAAGGGTGGCGAAAGGAAACAGGCCATCCACGCCATTGATCAAGCCATCCAAGCTGCCGAGGCTGGGGACAAGCAGACCATGAACGCTAAAATCGCCCACGCGATCTATGATCTCAAGCAGGGCATGAACAACGCCAAGTGAGATCGATTGCAGAGACTCACTTCCGGCCTTTGGTGGCTTGGCTGAACCAATCGTTGCCTCCGCTGGAGCTGGAGCCGCCGCCAGCTCCGCCGAAGCCCCCAGGGCGCGCCTGACCGCCGCCTTGACCGACAGGACGAGGTCCACCGCCGCCCGCTTTGCGCTCGAAGTCGGGCTTGGATTTGAGGCTGAGGGAGATGCGTTTGCGCGGGATGTCCACCTCCATGACGGTGGCCATGACGCGCTGGCCGACTTTGACGGCTTCGGCGGCATCGCGCACGAAGCTGTCGCTGAGCTGGCTGACGTGGGCCAGGCCGTCCTGGTGCACGCCGATGTCGATGAAGGCACCGAAGGCGGTGACGTTGGTGACGACGCCGGGGAGCTTCATGCCGACCTGGAGGTCTTTCATTTCATTGACGCCCTCCTGGAACTTGAAGACCTCGAACTGCTTGCGCGGGTCGCGCCCGGGCCTGGCGAGCTCGCTCATGATGTCCTGGAGGGTGGGCAGGCCGACATCGGCGCTGACGTACTTTTTGAGGTCGATCTTCTGGCGCAGCTCGGGCTTGGCCATGAGGTCGGCGACGGTGCAGCCGAGGTCGGCGGCCATTTTTTCCACGAGGGGGTAGCGCTCGGGGTGGACGGCGCTGGCATCGAGCGGGTGCTCGGCATCGCGGATGCGGAGGAAGCCAGCGGCTTGCTCAAAGGCTTTTTCACCCAGGCGAGGGACTTTGAGGAGGTCTTTGCGGGATTTGAAGGGGCCGTTTTCGTTGCGGAAGGCGACGATGTTGGCGGCGTGGGTGCTGTTGAGGCCGGAGACGTAGCTCAGGAGCTGCTTGGAGGCGGTGTTCAGCTCGACGCCGACGTTGTTCACGCAACTGATGACGATGTTGTCGAGGCCGTCTTTGAGGAGCTTTTGATCCACATCGTGCTGGTATTGGCCAACGCCGATGGACTTGGGGTCGATCTTCACCAGCTCGGCGAGTGGGTCCATGAGGCGGCGGCCGATGGAGACGGCGCCGCGGACGGTGATGTCGTGGTCGGGGAACTCCTCGCGGGCGACTTCGGAGGCGGAATAGATGGAGGCGCCGGACTCGTTGACCATCACGATGGGGATGGAGGCGGGCAGGCCGCAGGCGCGGACGAAGGCCTCGGTCTCGCGGCCGGCGGTGCCGTTGCCGACGGCGATGGCCTCGACCTCGAAGCGCGCGGCGAAACCGAGAATTTTGTCCTTCGCCTCGGCGGCGCGCATCTCGGGGTAGATGACGTCGTTGTGAAGCAGCTTGCCCTGGCGGTCGAGGAGCACGGTCTTGCAGCCGGTGCGGAAGCCGGGGTCGATG
>JAIWOJ010000389.1 GCA_020216965.1 Prosthecobacter sp. | reverse complement strand
AAACGTCACCTCTGCTGACACGGCGATCGTGCGGGCTGGCGAAAGCGTGTCTTCTGGAGCGGCGCGGCGCCTTACCTTCTCCGCTTATGGCATGGAGGCAGATGCCATCTACAAAGAAGGGCAGTTCTTGTTGCATGGCCGCAGCGTAGGTGATGCCAGTCAAATCCGCCTACGGGGGCGTCATAACATGGAGAATATCCTCGCGGCGATGTTGGCCTGCCAGGTTCATGGGGTCGCACCAGAGGATGCCATCCGCGCAGTCGCGAGCTATGAGCCACCCAAGCACCGCTGCGAGCTCGTCCGCGTGTTTGAAGGACGCGAATACATCAATGACTCCAAGGCCACTAACCTGCATGCCCTAGAAGCCTGCATCCGCTCCATGGAGCGCCCCATCGTGCTCATCGCAGGTGGCAAAGAAAAGGGGCTGGAATACGGCCCACTGCGTGACTCCCTCCAAGGTCAAGTGCGTGCGATGGTATTGATCGGAGAGATCAGGCAAGCACTGCATGATACCTTTGCGGATCTGCTACCCTGCCGCCTAGCGGCGGACATGGAGGAGGCCGTGCACGCAGCGAGAGAACTGTCCCAGCCTGGGGATTGCGTGATCCTCAGTCCGGGCACCTCCTCCTTTGATATGTACACCGGCTATGCTCAGCGCGGTGACGCCTTCTGCCAAGCCGTGAATCACCTTCGTTGAGGGATTCAACACGGCCATTCGCCTTTTTTTAACAACCCGAACCCACACACCCCATGAAGAAAAAGCAACACAAGCTGCTGCTGAACCTCGTCGAAGGAGACCGGCATAAACACCGCGTCGCCATGGTCAACGAAGAGGCAGAATGGAACCAGCAGGAGCCGAATTCAGGCATGGCACGCATGTTCTTCGTCATGCTGCTGCTCCACGTCGTCGTCATCGGCGGCATCATCGTTTATGACTGGCTCAATGGTGAAGAGTCACCACCGCCAACGGTGCTATCGACCAGCGCTAGCACCACGCCCAGCGCACTGCCACCACCGGCAGTGAATGCCGCAGATGCCGCCGCCCAGATCCCTATCGAAGAATGCTCCACCTACGAATGGAAAACTGGTGACAGCCTAGATAGCGTAGCCGCCAAGCTCGGGGTGAGCAAGGAAGTGCTCATCCGCATGAACATGCTCGACAAAGGCACCCAACTGGAGGCAAACAGCATCATCCGTTACCCAAAACAGCCTGTCGTGCGTGCACTCGGCATCGGTGTGGCGGGAGCCCAGGGCGCACAGCCCGTGCCTCCAGCTAGCATCGCCGCAGCAGAGGCACCCATGGCCCTGACCGCACCAGGTGAACAGACTTTCTCCTTTAGTCCCACGATCGAGAAGGAACTCACGCCGACCCCTAGTGTGCAGGAATCTCCACCGCCTGCCACGATGCAAGAGCCTAGCGGGCCACCCAGCGTCCCTGCGGCCATACCCGCCCCTGATCCTCAGCCTCAAGTGCCAGCCGTGGTGAAAAAAGCTCCCCCCAAAGTGCAAGATGCGCCACCCGCAAAAGCTGAGCCCAAGCCAGCTCCAAAGCCAACGCGGAGCGAGGATGAAGTGCCGAAAGCCATCCCGGTGAAGCGTTACCAGCCGCCCGCTGTGGTCGAGAAACCAGCCGCTAAAAAGGCGGCACCAGAGCCGACTGGCAGGACTTACACGGTGAAATCTGGTGAAACACTTTACAGCATCGCCATCCGCAACGGCACTACCGTCAAGGCGCTGCAAACCGCCAACAAGATCACCAAGCCAGAGTCCCTGCGTGAGGGGATGAAGATCGTGATCCCTGCGAAGTGATGAGCAGAGCCTGAAGCGCTAGATTAGAACCCAGCGAGACATCCCAAAACATGGCCCGGCACTCGATCCTGATTCTTGTCCTGATGGCAGCACTGCTGACCGCACTGGGGATCACCATGCTGGCAAGCACCAGCTACTTCAGTGAGGAAGGCGGCGGTGAGGCGTATGCTACCTTGTGGAAACAGGGTGTCTGGGTGGGCATCTCAGCAGCGGTCTGCCTCGTGATGGCTTTGATCGATTACAACCGCTGGTTCCGGTGGCGCTGGTGGGTGCTGGGAGGTGCCGCTTTGGGGCTCGTGCTTTGCTTTGAATGGTATCTGGCTCAGGCCTTGGGTTACAGCCCCCTGCTGGCCCGCCGTGTGAACGGTGCGGCACGCTGGATTGGTGCTGGGCCGCTCTCCTTCCAGCCTTCTGAGTTCGCAAAAATTGCCCTTATCGTGGTTCTTGCAGGCTGGTTTGCCACGCATCAGGGGCTGGAGCGCACGGCAAAGCATGGCTTGCTACTCCCTGGCCTGTTGTTGGGTGTGATTGTGCTGCTCATCGGGGCAGAGGTGGACCTTGGGAATGCTTTTGTGGCGGCCACGGTAGGGGCTGGTGTTATGTTCGCCGCAGGCACCAGGTTGCGTTACTTTGCTGCTTTGGGCTTGCTCGGCGGCGGTGGGCTGATGGCGGGCATCCTACTGGCCCCAAACCGCCTTGAGCGTGTGCTAGCCTTTCTCAATCTAGAAAAATACAAGGATGGCATCGGCCTCCAGCAGTGGGTGTCCTGGTTGGCCTTTGGCTCAGGCGGGATGTATGGCAGGGGACTGGGAGAGGGGCGGATGAAACTATCCTACCTGCCAGAGGCGCATACGGACTTCATCTTTCCCATGGTGGGTGAGGAACTCGGCCTGGTGGGCACCCTGAGCACGGTGGCTGCCTTTGTTTTTCTGATTTTTTCTGGCATGTGCGTGAGCGCTTATGCGCCGAACCGCTTTGGCAAGCTGCTTGGCTTTGGCCTGACTTTTTTGATTGGCCTTGAGGGGCTGATGAATATGGGCGTGACCACAGCCTTGCTGCCCAATAAGGGGCTGCCCCTCCCTTTTGTCAGCTACGGTGGTTCCAGCATGGTGGCGGCCATGGCGGCCCTCGGTATCCTCATCAATATCCACCGCCAGGGGGTGCATCTGACCTGGAATGACCTGCCTGTGATCCGCCGGAACCGCCGCTGGACACCGCAACTATGAAATACGCCCCCTTGCATGAAAACCGCCCTGTCGCTGCTTGCCAGACTGGCAGGTTGGCTTGTGCTCTTGATCCCCGCACAAACTAGCGCGGCGGAGCTTGGCTGCGTGTATCAGGCATCCCAGCGCCTCCTCACGGTCACCACCGCGCAGGGCCGCCGTTTTCGCTACGGGTTCAACCCAGGTGGGGCCATCGCCTCAATCCGCGATCTGGATCTAGCCCCAGAGACAGAGCTGATCGGTGATTCCTTCCAAGGGGAAACGACGGACCGCGTCATCCAGTGGACTTACTGGAACTGCCGCTACCTAACCCCTGCCCATGGCCATGGAGATGGGGACCGCCGGGCCAACGTAACTATGGAAGGCAGCTATGGCGGCGCAGAAGTCTGTGAGGTGCTGGAAACGCCCGCTGATGGCTCAGCATGTGAGTTCGTTTTTCTTTTTTGTATCACGCACTGGTTTTATGTAGATCTGGTTCGCCATGGGCGGCCTGATTTTGAAACGACCAGCCGATATCGCGT
>JAIWOJ010000388.1 GCA_020216965.1 Prosthecobacter sp. | reverse complement strand
AGGAGCCAAGGCCGCTGGGGGTGCCAGCAGAGCCAGGAATGGGCGGTGGTGAGAGCGGCGCAGCGGAGGCGGAGGGGGTAAGCACACGCGCGATGGCGATGCCCGCTGCGCGGGGAGATGGGGAGGACTTGCTGGTGAGAGCGGAGGGTGTGATGCGGGCGCGGCGGCTGGCGAGGCGGACGGTGGAGACGTATTTAAACTGGATGAAGAGGTTCCTGGGCTGGGTGCAGGAGCGTGGGATGGCACCCGCCTCGGTGGAGGGGGTGCAGGGGTTCCTGACGTGGCTGGCGATGGAGCGCAGAGTGAGCGCGGCGACTCAGAACCAAGCACTGAGTGCGGTGATCTTTCTGACGGGTGAAGTGCTGGGGGTGAGGGTGGAGGGGGTCGATGCGGTGAGAGCCAAGCGGGGCAGGCATCTGCCGGAGGTGCTGAGTCGTGAGGAGGTGAGGCGGCTCCTGGCCGTGGTGGAAGGGACGACGGGGCTGATGCTGCGCCTGATGTATGGGACGGGAATGAGGCTGATGGAGTGTGTGCGGCTGAGGGTGAAGGATGTGGACTTTGACCGCGGGGTGATCACGGTGCGGGGAGGGAAGGGCGACAAGGACCGGCAAGTGATGCTGCCCAGGGCGCTGGTGGCGGACCTCAGAGCGCACCAGGAGCGGCTGAGGGTGCTGTGGAAGGCGGACCGGGAGGCGGAGCTGCCTGGGGTTTGGCTGCCGGAGGCGCTGGGGACCAAGTACCCAAACGCGGGGAAGGAGTTCCCGTGGCAGTGGTTCTTCCCGTCAAAGCAGATGAGCCAGGATCCGGAGACGGGGGAGTGGCGGCGACATCATTTGCATGACAAGGCGCTGGGGCACGCGATGAAAACGGCCTGCGCGCGGGCGGGCATCACAAAGAAGGCGGGCTGCCACACGCTGCGGCACAGCTTTGCCACGCACTTGCTGGAGGATGGGACGGACATCCGCACGGTGCAGGATCTGCTGGGCCATCAAAGTGTGGAGACGACGCAAATCTACACCCATGTGATGGAGGGGGGCGGCACTGGGACGCGCAGCCCGCTGGACGGATTGTGATTTCCTCCGCTCAGGGGGCACCGCCGTTTTGGAACCCTGAGATTTTGCCCCGATGATACTTTCCGGGAGTTCCCGTTGCAGAAAAGAAACATCAAGGCCCGCTGCCGTGTGACAGCGGGCCTCTGGGGTGCGGGGGATTGGCTGGGCGTTACTGCATCACATAGGTGTTGCCATCGGTGGCCAGGGCGCTGGCGGCGGGCAGGGTGACCTGGAGGGTGGTGTAGTTGGAGCCGTTGTTGGCGCGGAGGGTGATCGGCATCACGGAGCGGTTGAGCCCCCATTGGGCTAGGCTGGGTTCCACCACGGTGCCGGTGCTCAAGACATTCGGGCGGTCGCCGATCCAGTGGACGTAGGTGGTCACGCCCGTGGTGGTGTTGAGGGTGAAGTCAAAGCCGTTCACCTGGGGGGTGCCATTGGCTTGCACCGTGAAAGTCTGCCAGCTCACCGTGCGGCTCACGGTGTTGGCGGAAACCGTGTTGGGAGAGGAGGTCAGGTAGTTGCCAGCGCGGAGTGGGAGAATGCCGATCGGGTTGGCGTAGCCCTGGCTGGGGCTGATGAAGCGCTGCGCTGGCTGCGCAGGCAGAAAGATCACCATGACCGGATTGGCGGCGTTTGGCCCGACAGTCACTTCAATGTTGTGGCTGCCTGCCGTGGTGCCGATGTCCAGGATATTGACATTGGGGCTGGTGGCAGGAACGGCAGCGACGATCTGACCTGGGGAAAGGCGCTCCACGCCGCCGACACGGATGCTGACGATGTTGTATTGGCATTGGTTTTCGATGGAGAAGCCCACCGTGGTCAGGACAAAGCTAGTCTGGGAAAGGCTGGAGGCCAGGCCGCGCTTCAGGCGCATCCTGCCGCTGCGCGCCCCGGACGGAACGCGCACCGTGTAGGTGTCTGAGCTGATCCGGGTGATGTTTTCGCCGTCCACAAAGCTGTTTGCCGTGGCACCCGTGAATTGAATCTGAAGCGACTGATTGGTGGCGATGCCTGGGAACCGGCCCGCGATGGCCTGCAGCTTCTGCGTGTCGAGTTTCGGAGGAAGCACCAGTGTGGGTTGGCTAATCTTGACGGTGATCGTTTGCCCGACGGATGCCTGGGCGGGGGTGATCTCACTGATCCGGCTGGTGAGCAGCAACTGGGCCTGCGCCTTCACGGGGGCAAAGGCGGCGGTAAGGATGCTGGCGGCGATGGCAAGGAGGGTGGTTCTGCGTTTCATGATCTGGGGGAGGTTTGAGTTGAGTTTTTTAGAGCCCTAGGAAGGTGCCCTTCCCCCAGCAGATGCGGGTCCTCACCGGAACTTGCGCAGATTCCTCAAACTTTTTTTCCCGCTCAGAACCTCACGCTGAATTGCGCGGCGAAAAGGTGCTGGCCCTCGGGATGATCGCCGCCGCTTCGTCCGGCCAGGCTGTATTGCAGCTTGCCCTGAAGATGGCGGCTGAAGCGATGACCGATCCCCAAGTCCAACCGCCACGCATCACGATCCCACGAGATGTCTGTGGATGGCGCATCGCCAAAATGACTTTGGTTCCAGCGCGCAGAAAGCCAAGTCTGCGCACCGATTTTGTAGCGGGATTCGAGGTAGCCGCTGAGCACACGCACCCGGCCCACCTTGGGCACGTCAAAGGAGGCCCCCAGCAACTCGGCCCAGAACTGCCAGTGGCCGTGTGCGTAGCCGGCATCGATGCCCAGAGTCGTTTGCTGAAAATCTTGCCAATCATGGCTGCTGCCAAGGAGAGCCTGGGACTCGGGGCGCAAATAGGGGCCGTGCGCGGCGGAAGCACCCAGGGTCCACTCAGGACTCGGCCGCCAGCCGAGGCGGCCAGCATAATGGGGGCTGTGGAAGCCGCTTTGGATGGCATCCCATTGGCCGGGACGTGCGGAGGGCGCGGCGGTCCTGATTTCAAAAGCATAGTCGAAGGCATCAAGCTGGCCGCTCACTGAGGCACCCGTGATGTAGGCGGGCCCCCAGATGAGGGGCAGCCAGGTTTGCGGATTCGATGGCGCGTTTCGTCGGTCCAAAAACGCCCCCAGCGACGCTGGGCCGCCGTCATCGGAGACAGCAAGCATGGATTCATAGGGTCCCGGAGCGGTGATGAGGGGATTGTCCCAAGACAGATTTCGACGCGGCCAGGCACCGATGACCGTGGCGAACTTGCCCACCTGAATCCGCAGCCGTTCATCGCCAGTCGGCTTCCATCTCAGGTAATATTCGTCCAGCCTGACCTGACCGTCAGGCGCGAACCCAGGATCGAATCCCCGGTCAAGGCGCGCCTGGGCATGAAGCAGGATGGAATCTCCGCTTTGAAGGTCAAAGAAAGCGCTGAGTCGAGGCTGGAGAAAGGCTGAATCGTCCGTGTTCAAGAGCCCCAGCGGATGCGATTCCGCCGCATAGATCTCAGTATCTTGGAGAAAAGAGACATCCACACGGAGCGGGCTGGCGTCCGCCTGCCAATGCAGGCTTTCATCGAGCCGCTCAAACAA
>JAIWOJ010000387.1 GCA_020216965.1 Prosthecobacter sp. | reverse complement strand
TTCAGGCAGTTTGCCAAGGGCGGCGGGCACTTCGGCGCTTACCTGCTCTCCAGGCTTGTCATAGGCACCACGCATGAGGATGTATGCCATGGGTTTGCTATCCATTTTTTCTTCCTGGATGTGGGTGATTGGGCTGCGCGCCTGGATGGCATTTTTCTCAGCTTCCAGCTTTGCATTCTGCGCGTTGGCAGCCTTGTAACCCTCATGACGGGTGACGAGGTAGTGCTCAAAGAGGGCGTCCACCTGTTTTGGGCCGCGCTTGGATGAGGCGAGGATCTCACGCAGCGGGCCGACTTTGGAGATGGCGGCCACCTCGTTGGGGCTGAGCTTGCGATCATAGATGCGCACGTCTTGCACGCCACCGTCATGAAAGAGCTGGACGTGGCTACGCTGGCCGATGCGGGTAGGGGTAGGGGTGCGGATGCTACCTTTGAGCGTATTCGTTTCGATCTTCAGCGGGGTGTCCACGCCGTCGATGAATAATTTGATGCCTTGTGCTTTGCCGCTGCCATCATAGGTGACGAAGACATGCTGCCAGACGCCAGGGCGGATGCTGGGTTTGGCAGTGCTGACTTTGAGGGCATCCTCAGGCCAGTTGTTGATGATATGCACGGCGTAGCTGCGATCGCTTTGAAAAAGATCCCAGCCCCGGTAGCCACCCTTTTCATCCATGCGGGCGAGGATGCCGCCAGACTGCCCGACTTTGGCCGCGCGCACCCAGGCACCGTAGCTAAAGGGCTGGTTTTTCTCAAAATCACCTGTGGAGCCGATCTCAAAGGTGCCATTGGGCTTCATGACAGGGGCGGGCCCGATTTTACCATCCGGCGTCCAGGAGACCTGGCCGAGTGCTTTGAAGGTTTTAGCTTCCCCACAAGTGCCCGTGACCTCGCTGCCGGTGCCTTCGTTCAGGGGCAGGTGAGCCAGCAGTCCCTGCACGGGGATGTCGCGGTCCAGGTCTTCAGGCTTTGCGGAGGTGAGCCATTGGTCAAACTGCGGGCGGGCCGCTTTGCGGTTTTCCTGCATTTTTGTTTTTGCGGCAGCAATCTCAGCGGGTAGGGCCTTCCAGCGCGCGCGGTCTTTGGCTTCTGGTAGGACAAGAATGGGACCTAGGCCGTCTTTGACGTTGCCATCTTTGGGCTTCTGGGTGGTGTTGCGAAAGAAGGCGGCCAGGGAGTAGTAGTCCTTCATGGTGATGGGGTCGAACTTATGGTCGTGGCACTGGGCACAGTTCGTGGTGAGGCCAAAATAGACCCAACCTAGGGTCTGCACGCGGTCGGCAGCATAGTTGGCGAGGTTTTCTTCGTCGATGGTGCCCCCCTCGTTGGTGGTGATGTTGCAGCGCTGCAGCCCCGTGGCGATGAGCTGATCTTCCGTGGGCTGAGGAAGCAGGTCGCCCGCGATTTGTTCGATGGTGAACTGGTCAAAGGGTTGGTTGCGATTGAAGGATTTCACTACCCAGTCGCGGTAGGCCCACATCTCGCGTGGTTTGTCAAAGTGGAGGCCGTGGGTATCGGCGTAGCGTGCGGCGTCCAGCCAGTAGCGCGCGCGATGTTCCCCGTAGGAGGGGCTGCGGAGCAGTTCATCGACGAGAGTAAGGTAGGCTTCGTCAGTCAGATGGGTTTGCCCTTTGCTGTAGCGCTCAAGTAGCTCGGGCGTGGGCGGCAGGCCGGTGAGGTCCAGAGACACACGCCGGATGAGGGCTGTGGCCCCAGCCTCGGGCGCAGGCTGGAGGTTGGCTTTTTCCAGAGCAGCGAGCACAAAGTGATCGATGGGGGTTTTTGCCCAGGACGGGTTTTTGACGCTTGGCAGCGGAGATTTTTGAGGGGCGATCAAGCTCCAGTGTGGCTGCCAGGGAGCTCCCTGCTCAATCCATGCTTTGATTTTGGCGATTTGCTCTGGCTTCAGTTCCTTGTGGGAATCTGGCGGTGGCATGACCTCATCTTCGTCCTTGGAGATCAGACGTTGATAGAGGGGACTTTTCTCAGGCTGCCCTTTCAGCACGGTCGGGGTTTCGCCCTCTTTGGCAGTAAAAAAGCCAGCTTCAGTGTCTAGGCGGAGACCTGCCTTGCGGGTTCCTGGGTCTGGTCCGTGGCAGTGAAAGCAGGCATCCGCGAGGATGGGACGGATTTCCTGGTTAAATTCGATGCCAGCCCAGGCAGGTAGGCAAAGGGAACAAGCAATGAGCAGCAGCAGACGCATGATATGAATGTGCATAAACACAGTATGTTTGTGCTTACGAATGGAGGGGAAATAATGTTTCATCCCTCGGCGAAAACTAGGCCGGGGGACTCGCGGATGTTCAGAGCGGCAGAAATCTAGCCAAGAGTGTGTCGTAACCCAAGGTGCGATCAAACAGCGCCTCATGCTCAACGCGCTCTACTTTCTCCAAGATCTCAATGCGCTTGATGCGCTCGCAGCACAGGCGCAGCAGGGTGCGCAGGATCAGCCGCGCGTGCGGTGCGCCCAGGCATAGGTGAGTGCCAAAGCCGAAGGAGAGATGTGGGTTCGGTTTCCGATCTAGCCGCACTTCGTGAGGTTCAGGGAAGACCGTCTCGTCAAAATTTGCCGATGACCAACAGAGTGAGATACGCTCACCGGCTTTGATTTGTGCCCCATGCACCTCAGTATCAGCCGGGCAGACGCGACCGATGTGGGTCAAGGGCATGAAGACGCGGAAAAATTCCTCACTGGCCAGGGTAATGCGGCGCGGGTCTTCACGGAGATACTCCAGATCCTCTGGGTGCTCGGCTAAATGGCCCAGGGCACAGGCAATGGTCAGGATGACGGTGTCTCTGCCACCGGCGAAGGCCAGATTGGCAAAGCCCATGCACTCCTCACGGGTCAGCCGCCTGCCGCGAAATTCTGCCTGAGTAAGCGCGCTAAAAAAGTCAGCACCAGGGGCGGCCTCAGCCTCATCAAATTTGCGCATCAGGTAGTCTTCCAGGACAGAGCCTTTTTTGAATTCACCACCTGTTACCTTAAACACATGAATCCCCCAGCCGATCCAAGTTTCTGCCTCAGCAGGGTCGGTATTCAGCAGCATGGTCAGTGCCCGAGATTGGATGGGCAGGGCGAAGTCATGGACGACCTCAATGGAGTTCCTTTTCATCGCCGCATCCAGCATCTCACCGATCAGCGCCTCGACTTGGGCGATCATTGCGGGCTCTTTCGGTCTTTGAAAAAAGGGCTCCACAATCGCGCGGTAGTCTGTGTGGTCGGGCGGGTCTGTCTCAATGGGAAGCTGGCGCATGGTTCGCACCTCTTCCTCTGAGGGGATGGGCACGCGGAAGGGCGCATCTGAGCTGTAGGTCTGCCAGTCTTTGGCAGCACGGCGCACGTCCTCGTGGCGCAAGATCATGGTGATGTCTTCACCGTGAAAGGGGCACTTCATCACGCCCGTGTTGCGACGTGCCTCTTGGAAGGGGTCTGAGTAAGCGCTCATGGGACGAGGTCGTGAAGGATGATGCGGAAAGGTGATTTAGCGTTTCTTTCGTCCAGATTTGGCGGAGGCAGCTTTAGTCCGTGGCGGCGGCTTTTCTGATGCGACCATAGGACAGG
>JAIWOJ010000386.1 GCA_020216965.1 Prosthecobacter sp. | reverse complement strand
GGCCGCCTGGACGCCAAACTGGCTGAGCTAGGCATCCGGGACAACACGCTGCTGCTTTTCACCGGGGACAATGGCACCGGGAGGGGTGTCGTCAGCCGCTTTCGTGGTGCGGATTTTCCGGGGGCCAAGGGCAGCACCACCCACGGCGGGCATCATGTGCCCCTGATTGCGAGCTGGCCTGCCGTCATCCAGGCCGGGGCTGTGAACCGCGACCTCATTTCCTGTGCTGACTTTTTGCCCACGCTGTGCGAGGCCGCCGGTGCTCCGGTGCCAGCCGGGCTGGCTGGCATCAGCTTTCTCCCGCAGCTACGCGGCCAGCCCGGCACGCCGCGGCAGTCCATCTACATCTGGTATTCCCCACGCCAGCAGGCGGACTTGACGGTGAAGGAGCTGGCCTTTGACCACCGCTACAAGCTCTACCGCACGGGCGAATTTTATGACCTCCAAGAGGATCCGATGGAAAAAGCAGCGCTGACCAGCAGCCTGGATTCTGAGCAAACCGCCGCCAGGGCCAAGCTGCAAGCCGTGCTAGACACCTATCGCGATGCACGCCCTGCGGCCTTGGATCGTGCTTTTGAGCCACCGACGCGGCAACCTGGCAAAGCGAAAAAGAAGCGGCAGGCAGAGTAAAGCCCTCGTCATCCGCTCAGGCATCTGCCGCGAGGGTGGCCTGCAGCCGTAAGCGGTATTGCTCAAATTCCTCCTCAGTCATCCGGCGTGGCACGGTGAGGCTGGGCTCAAAGAAGATTTTGACCCGGCTAAAAGGCAGCGGCAGGAGAAACTGGTCCCAGGTGCGGAAGCGGATGGCGCGGCTGTAAAGTACACGCATGGGCACGATGGTGCCACCGGTGAGCTGGGCCAGCTTGATAATCCCCGGCTGGATCTGGTACATCGGACCGCGTGGCCCATCAGGGGTGATGCCCACATCCCGCCCCTCCGCCAGCTTTTGCGACAGCAGGATCAGCGCAGCGAGCCCCTTTTGTGGCTTTGAGCTAGACCCCCGCGCGGCCTCAAATCCGAACTGAGCGCAGGCATCCGCGATGATCTGCCCATCGCCACTCGGGCTGCTGAGAATGGCACCCGGAATATGGGGGAACCAAAGGTCATGCACATAGGGCACGACAAACATGCGATTGTGCCAAAAGGCCCAGATCATGTTTTTGCGGCCACGATCAAAGACACCAGCACGGTCCTCTACTTCAAAATCCAGGGTGCGTCCGATGCAGCGGATGAGCCAGGCGACGGCTTTTCCTAGGTTTTGGATGCGTATTTTGGCCATGCGCGGACTCAGGCGGTCTTGTCCGTGGAGCAGTCTGGGCAGAGCCCGTAAAATTCTAGCTCATGGTAAATGCTCTGGTAGCCGGAGGACTTGGCGATGGTTTTTTCCAGTGCCTGCACAGGGCAGGCCACATCCAGCCGCTCGATCCGCCCGCAGCCGTTGCAGATGAGGTAGTCGTGATGCTCGCCGGGGAGGTTGATGATGTAGTAGGCGGCGCGGTCATGCAGCCCGAGGCGGCGGATGAGCCCGTGCTGCTCTAGCTTGACCAGGAGGCGATAGACGGTGGCGCGGTCAGCCTCACTCACCAGCGCCTCTGAGCCTGCGATGTCCCCCAGCGTCAGGGGCTGGCAGGCGTGGATGAGGATGGAAAGCACGTCCTGCAGAGCCTTGGTGCGCCGCAGACCGGCTGTGCGCGCGCGTTCCATGGATTCAGCCAGCAGCCGCGCGGGCTCAGGCCGCTGGCAGCCTTCATGATGATGATGGTGGTGTTTGCTCATCCGTTCCCATGCTGGCTGAGCCTAGCGGAGTTGTCCACGCGCGCTTTTTGACCCATACCGAAACCTCAGGCAAAAAGGTCCGTCACGGCTTGGCCCTTACCATCCTCAGTCACATAGAAAGGGCGGCCCTCGATCTCAAACTCCGTTTTCGGACTGATGCCCATGGCCGTCATGATCGTGGCGTGCAGATCCATGACGCTGACGGGATTCTTGGTGGCAATCAGTGGCCGCTCATCGGCGGTTTCCCCGTAGAGAAATCCCCTCTTCATGCCCCCGCCAAACATCACCACGCTGGTGCCCCCCGTGAAATGCCGATGCAGGCCGTAGTGCTGGGCTTCCTCGATGCGGTCCACCTTGAAAGTGGCTTGGTCGTTGGCATTGGAGCCTGGCTTGCCTTCGATCAATGCATCCCGACTGAACTCGCTGGCAATGACGATCAGCGTGCGGTCCAGCAGCCCCTTGGCCTCGAGGTCCCTCACCAGTTGGGCGATCGGGAGGTCGATCTCCTGGTGCAGCCCGGCCACCGTGTCGTGGCCGCTTTTGTGGGTATCCCAATATAAAAAGGGCACATACTCCGTCGTCACCTCCACAAAGCGGGCACCGGCCTCCACCAGCCGTCTCGCCAGCAGGCAGCCACGGCCAAAGCGCCCGTTGTCATACTTCACATAGCTCTCTTTGGGCTCCAGCGTGATGTCAAAGGCTTCCCGCTCTTTCGCGCTCAGCAGACGGTAGGCATTGTCCAGGCTGCGGAGCATGGACTGCTGCTGGTAATCGCTCATCAACTCACGGTTCGGGCTTTTGTCCACCAGCTTGCGGAAGAGCCGATCTCGGTTGGCAAAACGCTGGGCATCCATCCCCTTCGGCGGCTTGACGGACTGCGCGGCCTCTTCTGGGAAAGGCAGGTTCATCGGGCCAAACTCACTGCCAAAAAAGCCAGCGGTGGTAAAGGCTTTCAGCTCCTCGCTCTCACCGATGCCCTCCAGCCTTTGGCCGATATTGATAAAGGCGGGCATCACCGGATTGCGTGGGCCCAGCACCTTCGCCATCCAGGAGCCAAGATGTGGGCAGGCCACCGTCTGGGGCGGCACGTAGCCTGTATGCCAATGATATTGGTGCCGACTGTGTAAAATGCTGCCCAGGTCCGGCTGCACCGCGCTGCGGATTAGCGTGGCGCGGTCCATCACTTGGGCGATCTCTGGCAGGCCGACGCTGATTTTCACCCCATCCAGCGTCGTATCGATGGCCGGGAAGGTGCTGAGCATTTTTTTCACCTCTAGCCCCTTTTCAAAAGGCTGGTAACGCTTTGGATCAAAGGTCTCCGGCGCAGCCATCCCACCTGCCATCCAGAGCAGGATGCAGGCATCCGCCTTCGCCGGCGGCTGTTGCACGGCCTCACCCGTTTTGCCCCAGATCAGGCGCGGCTCACCCGTCATCCATGCGGCAGCGCTCGCAGCGGCCAGCTTTTTCAAAAATTCACGGCGGACGAGGCTTTCGGGGAGACTGGGGTCCAGGTCATGCATAGCGTGGGAAACGCACACCGAGGCCCATTTCAAGCACCGATCCGCCAAGAGCAATGAGGAGGCTTCGCATCGCATCACTGCCCCCTCAGCAGGCAGGTCACAGCGCGCCGGGCGTAGTCAGCAGCATCCGGCCACTTGCTAGCCCTGGGCCCTGCGAAGTTCAGGCTCCGCAGGGCATTTTCAGAGACAAATTCCCCGATCGCCCGCGCTGCGTGCTCAGGCGGCAGCTCGGCAGCGTCCACCAGCTTCAGCGGCCTACCGTGGC